>JAHDHK010000278.1 GCA_020631335.1 Chromatiales bacterium | reverse complement strand
AATGGCTGGGGCAGGGTAGAAAGCGATATATGCAGATCTTTGAATTATATCTGGAATCACTGCAGCGGGGTGAACAAACCTGCTTCGCCTCCCTTGTGCTTTATGAACGCACTGAGCTGCAACGGCTTTATGTTGAGCCGATAATGACGGCACCTGATAGAGGTTGTCGGGTTACGCGTTGCAGCGGGTTATCAGCACGTTTGTATCGTAAGGGATGAAGTCCGGTGCGGTACGGTTGTTATTGTCTCAAGCTGACTTTCGAAAATTGTGGGGTGTCGGGCTGCTCACCGGTACCTTGCGATGGCTTGAGGTACTGGCCATCGGGATCTACACGTTTGAGTTAACCGGTTCTGCATTCAGTGTTGCATTGATGTTGTTTGCGCGCACAATGCCGGGTGTGCTGCTGGGGGCGAGTACCGGTGCACTGGCATCGCGTTATCGTCGTAAGCACATTCTTTTTCTGGGTATGGCTCTGGCGTCGATTAACTCGTTGTGTCTGTTACTGCTCGCTAATGCTGGCATGTTGAGCCTTTGGGCGATTGCCGTTGGGGCTGCAATTAACGGCAGCGTGTGGACGCTGGAACACCCGGTACGACGAACTCTGCTGGGTGATGTTGCCGGTGGTGATCTGTTGCGACAGGCAATGAGTCTGGATCAGTTCACGGTCAATGGCACGCGATTGTTAGGTCCGTTAACCGGTGGCGCGGTGTACGCAGCGCTCGGGCTGAATGGCACTTACTTATTGTCGGTGTGTGGGTTTGCTGCTGCTACATTGCTGTCGTTCTCTCTGAATACGAATCCGGCAACGGTAGCGAAAGCAGGCGAAGGCTTTGTCAGTCTGCTGATACAGGGGGTGCGTTATATACGCGGCCGGCGTGTACTGCGCGGGATTCTGATTTTTACCATCATTGCTAACTTTTTCGGATTTTCGTATGTCACTATGATTCCGGTAATTGGACGTGAAGTATTGCAACTCGAGCCGTTCAAGATCGGCATTTTGCAATCGATGGAAGGTGTCGGTGCGGTGCTTGCCGCGATACTGCTAACCATTACGACACGCCGGCTGTTATATGCCCGTAGTTGTGTTGTCGGCGGAGTGATTTTTCTGAGTCTGCTGGTGTTGTTTGCGCTATCCCGATCGTTTCCGTTAAGTTGCCTGGCATTGTTTGTCGCGGGTTTCGGGATGGGCTGCTTCGGTGCTATGCAAAGTACGACACTGCTTTCCGAGAGTGAGCCTGAGCATCGCATGCAGGTGATGGGGGTGCTCGTGATGTGCATCGGTGCCGCGCCTGCGGGAGTGTTGACCACCGGTGCGCTGGCTGATCACTTCGGCCCTTCGCTGGCACTGCTGATGATGGCAGGCAGCGGATTGATTGCGGCGGCGCTGTGCGTACAACGCTATCCGGAGTTGTTACGCCGTTAAGTGCTTTACCGGCTACCTCAATATAAACACGCGTCCAGATGCAGTTGTGAAAACGAAGTTTTTATTGCGCCAGATACCCGCCATCTACCGACCAGTTGGCACCGGTAACAAAGGACGCCTGCGCCGAGGCTAAAAATAGAATCACATTGGCGATTTCATCGGGCGTACCGAATCTTCCCAGTGGATGTCTCGCCGCAAGCTTCCGGTGCAGTTCTGGGTTGTCCTGCAGCCCTTTGGTAAACTGTGTTTCTACAAAGCCGGGGCAGACACTGTTAACTCTGATTCCATCGGGCGCAAGATGTACTGCCAGGTCGCGGGTCAGTTGCAGTATGGCGCCTTTGCTGTGTGGATACGGATTGAAGCCGTCAGACAATTTGTCAGATTCATTGTAGACGACGCATCCCATGATGGAACTGATATTGACTATCGCACCGGAGGACGGGGAATTGAGCTTCATTTTTTCAACAGCGGCGTGGCTCATTAACATGCTGCCTTTAAGATTGACGGCCATGACCTGATCCCAGGTTTCTTCGAAATCGGCTTCCGGCCGTACATTGCGCTGGGAAATACCTGCTGAGTTAATGAGTATGTCCAGGCGACCAAACAGTTTTACTGTTTCATTTACACAATTTTCGCAATCGAGTCGGTTGCTGACATCGCATTTTATAAAATGAAGACGTTTATTGTCTCTTGCCGCTTTGAACACCTCGTCGTCAGGTGCTGAGGCTGTCGCGTCTATGTCCGCCGCGACCACGATAGCGCCGTCGTTTAAAAACTGTCGTACACAGGTTTGTCCAATACCGGAACCTGCGCCGGTGACAAGTGCAACAGAGTTTTCAAATCGTTGTGTCATGGGTGTTTCCTCCGGTATTTCTGAGTCAGGGCCTTTTGTACATATTATCGAATATAGAGACAATGCGCGCTGTATTTATGAACTGCATATTTTAAGTCAGGCATAGGCAGAATGGCGGATGGTGGCTGTGCTTTCAACGTGGAGACATTCCGCTAAACACATGGCTAAGAGTTTCTTCATGGCTATTAAAGCTAACACAGGCTGCCTTGGCAAAAGAAAGCGTTTACACAGCAGATTGTCATTAGCGGCCCCGCCATGCAAAAGAGGACGCTCGCTGATATTCCCCTGTCACACCCCAACTGGATTATAATCAGTGTGGTATCAACCCACTTTTCCCAAACCATACGGAACGCCGATGCATTTAACTCTTTTCAAAGACCAGAATGTACCCCGAGTCAGGAACGACATTAGCGCAAGCATTGTGTCCGGTGAGCCGGTGCAGCATGCTGAGGTGATGTTTAAGGGGCACAATGACAAGGTGCGCTCAGGTATCTGGGAAAGCACAGCCGGTGTGTTTACCGCAGACTACACGGGCATTGTTGAGTTCTGCCATATCCTTGAAGGCAGTGCGCGGATAAAAACTGAAGATGGCAATGTGGTAGAGGTGTCAGCCGGAGACGGGTTTGTGCTCGACGCTGGCTTAAAAACTGAGTGGACGGTTGATTCTTTTGTTAAAAAGCATTTTATGATTTGTGCGGTTTAGTGTTTAGTCTGCGGTATGGTAGTGATGGGTGCTGTACTGACTGAGGTTGATGAGAGCGGTTGAACCATGCTGTAACCGGCAGCTGTTGATTCTTGAGGTGACTTGCCGGATTGATTGTTTTGCCCGGCTGAAGAATCGGGTTTACGAGTGAATTGACGGTGCTGGTTGCCGGTTGGTAAAGTCTTTGTCTGTCACTTTACATTTGGCTTTTTTGTCTGAACTGTGAGAAGTAAGAGTGAAGTATTTTATCGGAATTATCACTGTTGTTGTTTTTGTAGTTTGCAGCGTGTATGCCTACGGTCGGCTGAGAAACCTGAATGGTGATATTGAGGTCGAGCATTTGGTGCAGTATCCGGGGGCGCAATTCACCGGTGATGTCCGGTTTGCCGCGTACAATATTGCACACGGAAGGGGGTCTAAGTTAGGGCAATCAAATAGTGAGGGGTTGCCAGAGGACAAGATCACACGGTTGCAGCAAATCGGTGCTTTTTTAAAAGCTGAAAATACCGATATTGTCGTTTTGAACGAAGTAGATTTTTATACTAAGTGGGGCGGCTATATTGATCAGGCTTCTGTCATTGCCGAAGCCGGTGAATTTCCCTACATTGCACGGCAGAACAACTATGACATCCTGTTACCCGGATATAGCCTGCAGTTTGGTAATGCGGTGCTCAGCCGGTATCCCATTCAGTCTGCACGGCGGGAAGCCCTCCCACCGTTAAGTGTTCTGGAGGCATGGTTCGGCGGCAATCATGATGTGATTGATACGGTTATTCAGTTAAACGAAGACCAGACGGTGAGATTGTGGGGGCTTCATTTAGAGGTGAGGGATGAGGCTGTCCGTATTGAGTCCGTGCAACAAATACTTGCACAAATGAGAGACGATGAACCGACGGTACTAGCTGGAGACCTCAATAGCCGCCCCTTGAGCAACAATGAGCCATCAGCCTTTACTACGCTGATGAACTCGGGAAAGTTCGGTGTCTATCCAACTGTGGAAAGCGAAACCTACACGTTTCCTTCAGAGGACCCCAATCGCACGATTGACTGGGTGCTTTATTCAGCTGAGTGGAATTATGTAAGCGGTCGTGTACCTGAAGTAGCGCTGTCCGATCATTTGCCTGTAGTGGTTAATTTACAGTTGTCGTCGGAGTAATGTGTTTGGGTACGGCTCTCGTATTCCATTGTGACTGGTAGCCCCCCATGATAGAAGCCTTACTCAATCCAATTCTGCCGGTTTTTTCGCTTATCGCGTTAGGGGCTGCCCTCACTCGCGTTGGATTATTTCAATCAGCAGATGCTGCGGTGATCAATCGGTTTGTCATCTACGTCTGTATTCCTGCGTTGATGATCCGGTTGATCGGAACGGCAGATTTTTCGGACTTCAACTGGCCTGTTGTCAGTGTCTACTTGCTGAGCGAAGTGTGTATATACGCCATTGGCTACCATATCGCGCGAAAGGTTTTTCACCTTGAACGACGAGAGGCCATGTTGCTGGGGTTCGCAAGTTGTTTTTCAAATAATCTGTTTTTCATCTGGCCGATTGCATCGGTACTGCTGGGCGAGGCGGCTGGCAGGACAGCAGTCGCTTTGATGACTGTCGATACCCTGCTGATTTTTGGTACTACCTTCGTCGTGATCGATATTATGTCAGGTAAACAACGCACCGTGGCGGGTGCAGTAGTCACGGTATTGCGCAATCCGATTACCGTCATACTTTCATTAGCCTGGGTGATTAACCTGCTGGATATTCCGTTGCACGCAGGAGTCATGACGTTTTCGAATTTTGCCGGCAGCGCCGCAGCACCCACCGCGTTGTTCGCCATGGGTATAGTGTTGTCACAAGTGAAGCTGGGTGAAGCAGATACGGTTGCATGGACTTATACAGCGATAAAATTGCTGCTTCACCCGCTGATTGCCTTCGCAATGCTGTTACTGATGCAGCAATACACAGTAAGCGCTGAAAAGACGTGGGATTACACGATGCTTATGGTAACCGCCGGGCCCGTGGGCGTGCTGCCTTTTGTCATAGCGATGCAACATAACATGCGTCAGGACACACTGATTCGTGCAATAGTGTACTCAACGATTTTGTCGTTGCTGTCTCTATCGATGCTCTATGTGTTTATTAAAAGTTAGCGGCGGATGCAGGTAATGCCCCCTGGCGTTTCCTGCGTTCAACAACCCGATCATGAAAGTGTCATCCAATCTGAGGCAAAGCAGGGCAGCCTGTGCTGCTGCACAGGCTAATTGCTAAACTGCTTTACCGCGCGTTCGAGTGCACTGTCGGTGAACTCAATGACAGTATTACCTCTGGTTTGCGACATCATTTGACCGTAGGTTTCGGACAACGCCTGTTGTTGAAGCCCCGGTTTGACTTCTTCAAAGGCGGGCAGGGATGTCTGGCGTTTATCTTCCGACCTGATTACATGGTAGCCGAACTGTGTCACCACCGGTGAAGAGGAGTACGTGCCGGCTTCAAGTGCAAACGCCGCTGCTTCGAATTCGGGCACCATTCGCCCGACGCTGAAGTAGCCGAGATCACCGCCATTAGTGCTGCTCGGACCGATAGACTTTTCTTTGGCTAACTCAATGAAGTCGGCGCCTTCGTCCAGCTGTTTAATAACCGCCACGGCCTCGTCTCTGGTCCCAAGCAGTATATGGCGGGCACGAATCTCTGTTTTAGGGGTGTGGTTACCGGCTGCTTTGTCGTACCTGGCGCGCAGTGCTTCGTCTTTTAAAGCATCTGAAACTTTGTTTTCGATATACAACTCGTGCAGAAGGCGCTCTTCGAATAGCTGCTGCTTTTGCATGAACGTGCTGTTTTCCTCAAAACCCTCTGACCTTGCCCGCTGTGCGATCATTTTTATCTCGATGGCCGAGGACAGCCCCGCTGCCAGACGATCGGACTCAGGCAGGTTTGCAAACTGCGCTTCCAGGTCCTGCATGACTTGATCGACGTACGCCTGTGTGACCGGATCTCCGTTAACGGTCGCGAGCACTTTGCTTTCTTCGGCGGCCAGCGACGATCCGGCCCCTGTTAACAATGCGATGCTAAAGATTATATTTGCGGTGAATAGTTGAAGTGGGGTGCGGGTACCGGTCATGATGTAGAAAGAGCCTGTCAGGGGTAGCGATAGGCCGGAAGCTTACCGTATCCGCGGGTAATTTGCCTTAGCCGGATTCAGATACCGGTGCCGGGATTACGGGTTTGTGACTCGCCGACCACCCGGCAACAGCGTTGATGGGCCTGATTATTTTGCGTGGTACACTTTCGAGTCGTGAATCCTTTTGTCAATCTGCTTTATGCACGCCCATTTTCTGCGTCACTGTACGCTTTTGATTACTGTGTTGCCGGGGGTGGTCTTACCTGCTTATGCGCAGCAGCCCCCTGTTGCGCCCCAGCCTGTAGAGGGTGGAAATCTTCCGGCGGTCACTGAAACTTTCGAGGCAACATCTGCGCACTGTGTGGTTGCATTTGTTAAAGGTGATGCAGTGCATCTGAGTGGGCCAAACGACAGCCATGCGCTTCCCATAGAAAAGGGAAAAATAATTCCCTTTCAGGGGGTTGTACAGACCGGTGATAATGGTTTTATCAGCCTTCGGTTTTCACCTTCGGTATGGGTCAATGTTCAGCCAGAGAGTCGAATCCGATTTACCAGGGTGGACTGCACGCATCCCGATGGTTCATGCAATGTATCTGTCAGCATAGAGTACGGTGAAGTGGCTGGTGGCCCGGATGATAAACCGTCACCCGCGAAATTTACGATTGAAACACCCTATAGTGCCGCTGCTGTGCGAGGACCGTCATTTGACCTGTCGAGCGCATTGGAAGCGTACTCATCGGACAGTAAGCCCTGGCCACGGATCGGTGTTGATCAGCCGGATGTTGAATAAGGGATAGCCTCAGTCTGACGGTTCCCGGTACCAGTCGGGATTTCTCTTTTCAATGAAACTGGTGAGTCCTTCGCCGGCTTCATCCGACTGTCGTTTTGCCGCATGATCAACAATGAGTTTTTCCAGCGCCGGGTCGCTCACGAAATCGGCTGCGCATTGCATGACGCCTTGTTTTGTCGCGATCACTGCATCGGGCGCGGCCATTAATAGTCCTTCGATTACCGGTGCAGCGGTATCTTCAAGTGCACCGGTTTCACATACCTCATGCACTAGGCCGATCTCTTTGGCTTTCACCGCATCAAAACGCTCGCAGGTAAGCGCGTAGCGTCGGACATTGCGCGCGCCAATGGCAGCGTTGAGTTGAGGAAAGATGATTTGCGCTGCCAGCCCCCAGCGTGCTTCAGAAATAGCGAAGAAGGCATCTGCGCTGGCAATTGCGACATCGCACGCTGCGGCTATACCGGTACCTCCACCGACACATGCACCGTGAATCAGTGCTACTGTGGGTTTGGCGAATTCATTGAGTCCGCGTACCACCAGTGCGGTTCGCCTTGATGCTTCTAATCCTGATTGAGCATCCTGACTGGCGACACTGCGTAGCCAGGTTAAATCTGCGCCCGCCTGAAAATGCCGGCCGTTACCGCGCAA
>JAHDHK010000277.1 GCA_020631335.1 Chromatiales bacterium | reverse complement strand
CGTTTCTTTTTTACCGTCCGCTTAGCCGGAAAGAATCGTTTCAGGTAGGTACCTGTGACAGAGGCGGTGTCGGCGGCGATTGCTTCGGGCGTTCCGGAGGCGACAATGGTGCCGCCTCCGTCTCCTCCGTCCGGCCCCAGATCTATGATCCAGTCGCAGGCTTTAATAACATCGAGATTATGTTCTATAACAACGATGGTATTGCCTCGATCGCGAAGGCTTTGCAGTACTTTCAACAGTTGGCTGATATCGTAGAAATGCAGTCCGGTGGTGGGTTCATCGAGTATATACAGGGTTTGTCCCGTATCACGCTTTGACAACTCCCTGGACAGCTTGATGCGCTGGGCTTCACCGCCGGAGAGCGTGGTGGCCGATTGCCCCAGGGTGATGTATGACAGCCCCACATCCTGCAGTGTGGTCAGTTTTCGGGCAATCGTCGGCACCGGCTGGAAAAAGTCGCACGCTTCTTCCACCGTCATATCCAGTACCTGCGAAATATCCTTGCCTTTGTACTTAACATCGAGTGTTTCTCTGCCATAGCGTTTGCCTTCACAAACATCGCAGGTCACATAAACATCCGGTAGAAAGTGCATTTCAACACGAATCAAACCGTCACCCTGACAGGCTTCGCAGCGCCCGCCCTTTACATTGAAACTGAATCGCCCGGGCTTATAGCCCCGTGATCTTGCTTCCTGTGTGGCAGCGAACAAGTCACGTACCAGTGAGAATATGCCGACATAAGTTGCCGGGTTGGATCGGGGAGTACGTCCTATCGGGCTTTGATCAATTTCGACGATGCGGTCAATGTTGTCCAGTCCGTTGACACTTTCTACCGGCGCCGGTTGAGTGCTGGCGCGGTTAAGTTGCTGTGCGGCAAAGCGATATAGCGTGTCGTTAATCAGTGTTGATTTTCCGGACCCGGAAACTCCGGTTACGCAGGTAAATAAACCGATCGGTATATCAACAGATACGTTCTTCAGATTATTGCCACTGGCATTCACAATGGTCAGTTGCTTGTCTGAATCCACGGGTGTGCGGTCGGGAATCTCAATACGTTTTCTGCCGGAAAGATAATCGGCGGTTAGTGAGGCTTTGTTTTTAAGTAGAGTTTCCGGTGAACCCTGAGCAACGATATGGCCACCGTCATGCCCGGCACCCGGCCCGATGTCGACAACATAATCCGCTGTGCGAATGGCGTCTTCATCATGTTCGACCACCAGTACAGTATTGCCCAGATCACGAAGATAGGTCAGCGTTGCGAGCAGTTTGTCATTGTCTCGCTGATGCAAACCGATTGACGGTTCGTCGAGTACATAAAGTACACCCATCAGCCCGGCACCTATCTGGCTTGCCAGACGAATCCTTTGTGATTCGCCGCCTGAGAGCGTTGTTGCACGCCGATCGAGAGAAAGATAGTTCAAGCCGACATTGATGAGAAACTGCAGTCGTTGATTGATTTCAATCAGAATCTTTTCACCGATTTCCTGCTTGTTGCCTTCCAGCCCGAGGTTTTCAAACAATGCACATGCATCGACAATTGACATCGCGGTAATGCGGTCAATAGAGATATCGTTGACGAACACACTGCGCGCGGTTTGGTTAAGTCTTGATCCCTGGCAACTTTCACAGGGGCGGGTAGAGAGATATTTGGATATCTCGTTTCGAACTGCGCTGGATTCGGTGTTTTTATATCGACGCTGAAGTGTGTTTAGCACACCTTCAAACGAGTGCTTTCTATTTCTGGTACGGCCTTTAGTTGTGCGGTGCTTGAATGGAATACTTTCACCGTCATTGCCGTGTAATACAATTTTCCGGTGTTGCTTGGATAATTTTTTAAACGGTTTATTCAGATCAAAACCGTAGTGCGATGCGAGTGATTCCATCATCTGAAAAAAGAAAGAGTTTTTCTTATCCCACCCACTGATCGCGCCTTCAGCAATGCTTTTCTCCGGATTGGCGATAAGTTTGTCTTCGTCAATGAACTGATCTCCTCCCAGTCCATCGCACACCTCGCAAGCACCTTGCGGGCTGTTGAATGAAAAAAGCCTGGGTGAGAGTTCAGGCAGGGAGTGATCACACAGCGGGCAGGAATACCGGTTGGAGAACAATCGCTCTTTCAGAGTTTTGTCATCTGTGGTGAGCGGTGCGAGAATCGCCAGTCCGTCTGACAGGGTCAATGATGTTTCAAGCGATTCTGCCAGTCTTAACCGGACATCTTCCTTAATACTGAAACGATCCACGACAACTTCAATTGTGTGTTTCTTTCTCGCATCCAGGCTGATACTTTCATCGAGCGCAAGCACCTCGCCGTCTACCCTTACCCTTAGAAATCCTTTTGATCGCAGCTCGGTTAACAGCTGTGAATGTTCGCCTTTACGTTGCATAACCAGCGGCGCCAGCAGCATCACCCGGGTGCCGGCTGGAACGGCCAGTATCTGGTCGACCATCTGCGTCAGGGTTTGTGCGTTAAGGTCGATGTTGTGTGTGGGACAGCGGGGGGTGCCGACGCGGGCAAATAGCAACCTGAGGTAGTCGTGTATTTCGGTGATAGTACCCACCGTTGAACGAGGGTTGTGACTGGTAGACTTCTGTTCTATCGCGATGGCTGGTGACAGCCCTTCAATAGTATCTACGTCCGGTTTGTCCATCACTGACAGGAATTGCCTGGCGTAGGCAGACAATGACTCAACGTATCGACGCTGACCCTCGGCAAAGATCGTGTCAAAAGCCAGTGAAGACTTTCCTGAGCCGGATAAACCGGTGATCACAATCAGCTTATCGCGCGGCAGATCGATATCTATATTTTTTAGATTGTGGGTGCGAGCGCCACGAATCCGGATATTGTCCATGGGAATTTTGTCTTTTAAATGGGCTGCTGATCGAACGGAGGCGGCTGCGTTTTGAACAGCTATCGGATACTATACCGGAACTGATACCGCTCGGTATTGTCTGCATAATCAACCTTCCGTTATCGCTCGGTTGTCACATCAGCAGGATTGCATTTGGCCGCTTTTACCCCTCTGGAACGACGCGCAGCCGCGTCTCTCAGTCTTGTCTACGCGACACGCATGATGGGCTTGTTTTTGCTGCTGCCCGTGATGAGCGTGCTCGGGCAGGATCTTACTGGCGCCACCCCGTTGTTAATAGGTGTGGCACTTGGCGTCTACGGTCTTTGCCAGGCGGTTTTGCAAATACCCTTCGGCTTCCTGTCAGATCGGTTCGGTCGGAAGCGGGTGATCTATTTCGGTCTGGCGCTGATGGTACTGGGAAGCCTGATTGCAGCTGGTGCCGATTCTATCTGGCAGGTTATTGCCGGGCGTGCTCTGCAGGGAGCAGGGGCCATATCAGCCGCGATCATGGCACTTGCGGCGGATTTATCTCGAGATAGTCAGCGCACCAAGATGATGGCAATCATCGGTGCATCTATCGGTTTGTCTTTTATCGTATCGATCATGGTCGGCCCTCTATTGATGAATCGGGTCGGACTCAGTGGGATATTCTTAGCGATTGCTGCCAGTGGTGTGTTGTCGGCGTTACTGGTGAAGTTTGCTGTGCCGGATACTGCAATAGCTGTAAAGAACAGGGACTTCAGTGCGACCGGTGAGCAGTTGCGTTTCGTGTTCGCTGATCGTGAGCTCCAGCGCCTGGATATAAGCATCCTGCTGCTGCATTTACTGATTACCGCTACTTTTGTTTGTGTACCGCTGGGTCTGATTGAGCGGAACATTGCTGCTTCCACGCACTGGCAGGTTTACCTCACTGCCTGTGTGTTGTCGCTGATCATTCTGATACCGCTGATTGGTTACAGTGAAAAGAGCGTCAAGTGGACGATGATCATCTCGATTGCCGGCCTGGGTTTATCAGAAGTGCTGATCGGCGTCAGTGGTAAACAGTGGTGGCCCGTGGTGCTGTCGCTGACACTCTTTTTCGGGTTTCTTAACGTGCTGGAGTCAATACTGCCTACGCTGGTTTCACGGCTTGCGCCGGTCGGAGCACGTGGTAGTGCAATGGGTGTCTATTCCAGCAGCCAGTTTACCGGAGCGTTTCTCGGTGGTGTTCTGGGTGGCTGGATGGTTGGCAGTGTCGGGCTGCAAAGCGCGCACATCGTGTTGGGTGGTTTGTGTGTCGCCTGGTTGATTACTGCCTATACGATGCCGGAGCCCCCCAGGTTAAGTGCCTATCAACTGGCCTTTGGCGAGTGCAAGCTGTCAACAGAAGAAATCGAGCATCAATTGCTTGAGGTACCCGGTGTCGAAGAAGTATCAGTAGTTGCCGAAGACCGGGTTGCCTATTTGAAGGTCAGGCGTAAACAGCTCGATGAGTCAGCTTTGAAGCAGGTATTGGTGTAACGATTGCCGGGTGTTGCCCGCGCTACGGGTGTAAAACCTGTTGCGCCTAAATTTCAGAATCGGTTTCGCTGCCGAACAGAAATCTTTCGGCAAATTCAGTAGAGGGTATGGCCTTGGATGTATAGAAACCCTGAAAAATATCGCAGCCGCGCAGCATAAGAAAGTTTAACTCGTCCTGGCTGTCCACACCTTCAGCGATGACGGTTTTACCCAGCTTGTGTGACAGGTCGATAATCGATGTGGTGATCGCTTTGTTTTCTTCACAATCAAACAGGTTATCAACAAATGACCGGTCAATTTTGATGTGATCTATTGGATGTTTTTTCAGGTAGGAAAATGAACCGTAGCCGGTGCCGAAGTCATCCAGTGCAATCTTGACTCCCAGGGCGCTGATGTCATGCAGCAAACGACACTCGCTGACAAATTCATCCAGCAAAATAGTTTCGGTGATTTCCAGCACCAGGTATTGTGGCAGAAGTCCGGAGGTGTCCAGAACACGTTTGAGTTTGTCGAGAAAATGCCGGTCGTGTAACTGCAGACTGGACACATTCACCGAGATGGTGGTTTTTGATTCCGGGAACTCGCGGTGCCAGCGCGCCTGATTGTGGCACGCCTCGGACAACACCCATTCACCCACCTGCACGATCAGACCGCGCTCTTCAAGCATGGGTACAAAGACGCTGGGTGGAATTGAGCCCAGGTGCGGATTCTTCCAGCGCAGCAGTGCTTCTGATCCACAGATCTTATTGCTGATGATGTCGAGTTGCGGCTGGTAGAAAACTTTGAATTCGGTTCGCTCGAGTGCACAGTGCAGGTGGCTGCCCATCAGTAATTTTGCCCGGTTCTGTGCGGTAAGCTCGTGGCTGTGGTACTGCACTGCATTGCCTTTGAGCTTTTTGGCGTTGTACATCGCAACATCGGCCTGTTGCAGCAAACGATCTGCATCAATGCCAGGTTTGGCCACCGCTATCCCAACACTTGCAGATATATAGACCGGCTCTTCGCGTGCAAAAAACGGCCTTTCAATCGCGTTAATGATCATGCCGGAGATCTCATCTGCGCGACGATGGGCGTTATCACTTTCAACAATGGCGGTAAACTCATCACTGCCGAGCCTCGCAAGCAGATCCGTAGGTTCGAGGCAGCTGTTTATCCGTTCGCTGACTTCTTTTATCAGTTTGTTGCCGTGCTCGCGTCCCAGGGTATCGTTAATCAGCTTAAATCCGTCGAGATCGACAAATACCAGTGCCAGATCTGTTGCCGTGTTTGTTGCTAATGCACGTTTTAATCGTTGCATTAAAAGACTTCGGTTCGGCAGGTTGGTTAGCGGGTCGTATAAAGAAAGTTGTACCAGGTTGTCATTAGTCAGTCTTTGATCGGTAATATCAGTAAAAGTACACAGGCAGCCTTCGAACCCGCAATCTTCTTTGTACAGGGGCTGTGCCTCACATCCGAGCCATCGAAACGGCGTCGATTCGGTACCGGCCTGCAGGCGACATTCAGTCTTGAAGCGTGTTTTCTCCAACACTGCTATCGCCAGCCCGCTGAGCAGATGTTCAGCGTCTTCGCGCTGCAGGGGATCGTGCCAGTTGCCAGTGACGATCTGCTGACCCAGCAATTCTGTCAAAGCACTGTTGACGAAAACCGGGTTCATCTCATGGTCAAGCAGCAACACACCCGGAGAAGCCATTTGCTGCAGGATGAGTCTGAGTAGCTGAGGAGGGACGTTGTCCTGATGATACGGTGTCAACGTGTGGCTTCGTTTGACGAGTGAGCCGAGCGTTCGGCTGATACTGGACGCTGTTAGAGAGTTTTTTTTGTTTTCTGGCATCTGCGATTTCTAACAACGGATACGATTGAATGACTGAAAATCCCGGGCTCTGGCCGGGATGAACCGATCGGGCATTACATAACGGCATCGGCGCTTAAAAGTTAGTTTGTTATCGGAATAAGTCAAAGGCGATAACGAAATAGGGCAGAACCGTTTTCATTCAGCTACCATTCGTATCCTGGGCATAACATCTGCCGGGAAAAATGCATTGATTTTGTTGATTTTGCAACTATCTTGATGGCAAGAGAGGCGAACTGTGTACTACTGTTAAATGTTTCTGCAACTCCAAGTATATGCTCGTAAAGAACTGAAAACCGGCCGCTAGCGGCATATATGATGCCTTTAAGCGGTCCGAACATTCTCCTGCGCCAACGAATGAATTTTTCAATACACAAAATTCGACTATTTGTTGCAGTCTCTTTGCTGATGACTGGCGGGGCTTCTATTGCCGATGAGTCGGACCACCTGATCGTGGTGAAATCCGAGCGATCAGTGCAACAAGTCGTTACGGAAGATCTGCAGCTCTCCCGGTTTGCGAAGCAAATAGCGGCTTACAACAATATAGCCAGCGTCAACACCATGCTGCCCGTCGGGACAACCCTGGCAGTGCCGAAACCCTATCTGGAAACCGCGCAGCATGGACGTGTTGCCTACGTCAAGGGCGATGTCACCCACAAGCAGACCTCGCTGGTGGTAAACCCGCCGGCTAAGGGCACCCAGGTCTACCAGGGAGATATCATTCAGACCGGGGCCGATGGTTTCATCTCGCTGACGTTCAGAAGCGGGGCGCGGGTACAGGTGCAACCCGAAAGCCGGGTGATCGTTAACGATATTGACTGCATCAGCGAGCAATCGGAATGTGTGATTTCCTTAACCGCCACTGATGGGCAGGTCAGCAGCGAAGTCACTCCAAGGGCCAGCGACCAGCCGCCGGTGCAGTTTTCGATAGAAACGCCATTCCTGACCGCAGCCGTTCGCGGCACTGCCTTCTATGTAGACCTCGATGACACCATTAACCGGATCGGGGTGACTAAAGGACTGGTTGCAACCCAGGGCGGCGGTCAGACTAATGACCTGCCGAAAGGTAAAGGGCTGAGTGTGTCTGACAACACGCCGCCCGAGTTGGTCGATCTTTTACCGGCGCCATTGTTAAGTCCGGGTAGTCAACGCAGAATTTACAGCGAAGAGGACAACATCACCTGGCAGAATCTGGAAGGTGCTGATGCCTACCGTGCTGATCTGGCGCTGGATGATGGTATGTCCCAGAGGGTAATTAGTAACCGCACGGAGAGTTTATCCTTTAATGCCCCGGCGCTTGCTCCGGGTGATTATTACCTCAGCATCGCGGGTATTGATGCCAATGAGTTTCTGGGGCTTCCAGTGATAGAGAAGGTCGCTTTTGCTGAAATCAGTGACGACGAAAAGCCGGTGCTGGAACTATC
>JAHDHK010000276.1 GCA_020631335.1 Chromatiales bacterium | reverse complement strand
ATGAACAGTCTGCCTGCCTGGCAGCGAAACTCGAGCACCCGGGCCTGCAACAACTTTTTCTGGGGCACTTGAGTGAACAACACTCCGCGAAGCGCGCTGGTAAGCGTTGCCAACAAGCTCAGCAGTGGAGATGAAAATGTCACTGTCTTACGGCGTGCCGCGCTCAATGCCTGGTTCAGCCTTGCATAGCCTTCGGGATTCTCGTTAACACACTAACTTCGATGCCCCCGGTGCTGCATAAATTACATCACGCTGCCACTGTAAATCATCCGCGTTTGTCATGTATAGTAAATCCAGCCTGAGTTAACTCGTGGCCTTCCGGTGCCATCAGGTCATTGCGATATTGTTCGGTGTTCAACGATAGGCAAGGGCACACTGCACCTGGTACAGCGTTTAAGCACGATCTCAAAACGTTTGCCCGGAACGCAGAAGTGAGGAAAGTCCAACACGAACCCACACAGGAAACGTATTGTGAAACTGACAAACGCTGTCCGGCAATCTTTGAAGAACGCCGCATTGCTCGGTCTGCTCACCGGCGGCCTACTGGTCACCGGAGCAGCACAAGCCGAAAAAGTGCTGCGGGTAAACATGCATTCAGATTTGAAGATCGTTGATCCCATCTGGACCACCGCCTACATGTCGCGCAACTACGGATACATGGTGTATGACACCCTGTTTGCGATGGACACCAATGGTCAGGTGCAACCGCAAATGGTCGACACTTACACCGTCTCTGACGACGGCCTGACGTATGACTTCACCCTGCGTGAAGGGCTCACGTTCCATGACGGTGCACCGGTCACCAGTGCGGACGTCATTGCCTCTGTCAAACGCTGGGGCGCTAAAGACGCCATGGGCCAGAAGATGATGGGTTTCGTCGATGAAATGACGGAAACTGACGCCAGAACCTTTCAGTTCAAGCTCAATGAAGCCACTGGTCTGATTGTCCAGGCACTTGGCAAGCCGTCATCAAACGTGCCGTTTATTATGCCCGCGAGAATTGCCGCGACCCCACCGGGTGATCAAATCTCAGAGTATATAGGCAGCGGACCATTCGTTTTCCTGACAGAAGAATGGAAGCCGGGTGACAAAGCAGAGTTCGCTAAGTTTGAAGGTTATGTCCCTCGCAATGAGCCCGGCGACGGACTTGCCGGTGGTAAAGTGGTGCACGTTGACAAAGTAGTTTGGAAAGTCATTCGCGATCAACAAACCAAAATGAACGCGCTGTCGAAGGGCGAAATCGATGTTATCGAATCCCCATCACACGACTTGCTGCCGCTAATGGAAAAGGATGAGAACATTCAGCTTGTTGATCTGAATCCCTTTGGCAATCAGTACACATTCCGCTACAACCAGCTTCACCCTCCATTCAACGATCCAAAGGTACGCCAGGCCTTGCTGTATGCGTTTGATCAGGAAGAGTTCCTGCTGGCCGCCATCGGTGATGAAAAATACTACAAGCTTTGTAAAGCCATGTTTATCTGCGGAACGCCGCTGGATACAGAAAAAGGCTTTGAAGACAAACTCGCCGGCAACATTGCCAAGGCTAAAGAACTGATCGCCGAATCTGACTATAACGGCGATCCGGTTATTCTTATGTACCCGACTGATCTTGCTGTGCTTGAACCACTGCCACCAGTGGCAAAAGACATCATGGAAAGCATCGGTCTGAACGTTGACATGCAGGCAATGGACTGGCAGACGCTGGTCGCAAGACGTAACAAAAAAGATGACCCTGCCGAGGGCGGCTGGAATGCGTTTATCACTTCATGGAATTCGGTAGACAATGCAAGCCCGCTGACAACACCGTTCCTTAATGCAGCATGCGAACAGGCACTGTTCGGCTGGCCGTGCGATGACACCATACAGAGCCTGCGTGACGATTTCTCGCGCGAACCTGATCCAGCCAAGCAACTGGAAATCGCCGAGAAAATCCAGATGCGCGCCTCCGAAGCACCCACCCACATCCACCTGGGTCAGTGGTATCAGCCACACGCGATGGGCACCAACATCTCCGGTGCGCCAGTATCCCCTGTTGTTGCATTCTGGGGATATAAGAAAGACGAGTAAGCGGCAGTAGCTGTGCAGTCTGCACGGTCAATCGCACCGTGCAGACTGTTTTATAAAGCGCCCGTATAAGCGCTTATCACCCTTCACGGTTTCTCACCGACACCTGTAAAAACAAAGTACCGGACCGAATCACCTATGTGGTCATTCCTGCTAAAGCGAGCACTCTCTGTAATACCGGTATTGTTGGTAGTGCTGATCATTGTGTTCCTGATGTTGCGACTCACACCCGGTGACCCGGCCGCGAACATCGCCGGAGACGCAGCCACCTCAGAAGATATCGCAAAACTCAGAGTAGAACTCGGACTGGAAGAACCACTTCCTGTGCAGTTCGGTATTTATATGAGCAATCTGTTGCGCGGTGACTTCGGTGACTCTTACTACTACAAACGGCCGGTCATCAATATGATCGCTGACGGTATCGAACCGACAGTATCACTGGCGCTGTTCACCATTGTCATTGCCTGCATGATTGCTGTCCCACTGGGCACACTGGCGGCCTATAAAAACGGGTCGTGGATAGACCGGTTGATTATGGGCTTTTCGGTGGTCGGATTTTCGGTACCGGTGTTCGTGATCGGCTATCTGCTGATCTATTTTTTTTCAGTAAAACTGGAATGGTTTCCAGTACAGGGGTATCAACCTATTGAAGACGGCATTGGCGGATGGGCCTATCGTCTTATACTGCCGGCCTCAGCCCTATCGGTCATATTTATAGCGTTGATTGCACGTATGACTCGCACCAGCGTTCTGGAGGTGCTCAATGAGGATTACATTCGCACCGCCCGAGCTAAAGGCCTGCCACAGTCCAAGGTACTGCTCAAACATGCACTGCGCAACGCTGCGGTACCGATCGTTACTATCATCGGAATCGCCATTGCCATACTGGTCAGTGGTGTCGTCGTGACCGAAAGCGTGTTTGTTATTCCGGGGCTCGGCTTACTGACACTCGACGCCATTCAGGGCCGGGACTATCCAACGGTACAGGGATTAATAATTCTGTTTTCGGTGGTCTACGTTCTGATCAACCTATTAATCGATGTTATTTACACACTGCTCGACCCGAGGATTCGATACTGATGCCACCAGAATCCTCGACCTCAGCGGTGATCTCTGAAGAGAGCGTTGAGTCTGTCGATATTCGCGATCAGCCAGCCATCTGGACGCGTCTGATTAAAAACCCCAGCGTGATCATCGGCGGGCTGATTATCGCGGTTATTCTTTCAATGGTGCCTGCCGCGCCACTACTGACCAGCCTCGATCCTACAGACATCAGCCCGCGCAACAGAAACAAGCCGCCCGGCGAAATGACCGTCCATAAGGATGAAGAAGGTAATAAATACGAAATTAAGGCGGTCATGGGTACAGATAAACTCGGCCGCGATGTTTATGCACGTGTCATCTACGGTGCCAGAGTATCGCTGCTGGTGGGACTTTCTGTGGCGATAATCGCTGTATCCATCGGATTGGTAATCGGACTGGTGGCAGGCTACTTTCGACTGGTAGATGCCATTGTAATGCGAGTTATGGACGGCCTGATGGCGATACCGGCGATACTGCTTGCCATCGCACTCGTATCGCTGTCTGGTGCTTCACTGTTTACGGTGATTTTTGCGATTGTCATTCCGGAAATTCCACGCGTAGTCCGACTGGTCAGATCAATCGTTTTGTCCATCCGCGAAGAGCCATATGTCGAAGCAGCAATTTCAGTCGGCACCCCAACGCCGAAAATACTTATCCGACATGTACTGCCCAATACCATTGCACCGTTAATAGTTCAGGGGACTTTTATTTGCGGCTCTGCAATCCTGCTGGAAGCTATTTTGAGCTTTCTCGGTGTGGGCGTCCCGCCGGAGACTCCAACCTGGGGCAACATCATGGCGCAAGGTCGCGACCTGTTTCAGCTCTACCCGCACAATATTTTTTACCCGGGCATTTTTCTCACGTTGACTGTTCTGGCCATTAACATGCTTGGCGACGGTCTGCGCGACACCATAGACCCACGCATGTCAAAAGAAATCTGATCATGCAAAACACAACCGATCCTGTTCTGAGCGTAAAAGACCTGACCATCAGCCTGCCTCGTCATGCCGATCGTAACAATGCAGTAACCCGCGTGTCGTTTGACGTTAAACCCGGTGAAGTACTTTGCCTGGTGGGAGAGTCCGGATCCGGTAAATCCGTCATCGCATTTTCTGTCATGGGGCTGTTAGCAAAGGCGCTGAACATAACCCATGGCTCTATAAAACTGCAGGGTGAAGATCTGACACATGCCACCGAACAACGGATGCGCGAACTTCGTTGCACCCGTATGGGCATGATATTTCAAGAACCCATGACTGCACTCAACCCGGTGATGCGGTGTGGCGATCAGATCGACGAGGTACTCCAGGAACACACCAGCCTCAGTGCGGGTGAACGTCGTCAGAAAGTTATAGATATGATCGAACAGGTACACCTGCCTGATCCACAAAGAATGTATCGCTCTTACCCGCATCAGCTCTCAGGCGGACAGCGGCAACGCATTATGATTGCCATGGCGTTAATACTTGAGCCTGTGCTGCTAATTGCAGACGAGCCAACCACCGCACTCGACGTCACCACACAGGCACAGATACTTCATCTGATTCGCGAATTACAGAGCGAGCGACAGACCGGCGTGCTGTTTATTACCCATGACTTCGACGTTGTCGCTGAACTCAGTGATCGCGTTGCCGTGCTGAAACAAGGCGAAGTCGTGGAACTGGGTACAACCAGCCAGGTGTTGTCCGCACCGGAGCATCCCTATACAAAGATGCTTATCTCCTCCGTACCACTGCACGAACCACCGGAGCGACACGCCATTTCGGCAGATGCTCCGGTCGTGCTGAAGACTGAAAATCTGGATAAACACTACTCTACTTTTTCTTTTAATCGTAAAAACGTTGTCAAAGCCGCACAAAATGTCTCTATAGAGATACGCAAAGGCGAGACACTGGGCATTGTCGGTGAGTCCGGTTCCGGCAAATCCACTGTGGCAAGGTGTATCACCTGGCTCATTGAATCCACCGATGGGCGCATCTGGCTTGCTGGTGATGATATCGCCAAACTACCTAAACGAGATTTACGCAATTTACGCCGCAAAGTACAGATCATTTTCCAGGACCCGTACCGTTCATTAAACCCGAGACGTACGGTTGGTCAGTCTATTATTGAAGGACCAATGAACTATGGCGAAAGCCAGGTCGAAGCAATGGCATATGCCAGAGAACTAATGGAACTTGTACATCTCGACCCGGACGGACTGGACAGATATCCACACCAGTTTTCCGGGGGACAACGACAGCGGGTGTGTATTGCACGTGCACTGGCCATGCGTCCTGAGCTACTGGTAGCGGACGAGGCTGTTTCGGCACTCGATGTATCCGTGCAGGCTCAGGTATTAAAACTACTGGAACAAATCCGCGATCAAATGCAACTCGCCATGCTGTTTATTACACACGATTTGAGGGTCGCCGCCCAGGTGTGTGATGTAGTCGCAGTGATGTCAAAAGGAAAAGTTGTAGAATACGGACGCGCGAAAGAGTTGTTCAGCAACCCGCAACATGAGTACACCAAAGCGCTCTTTGACGCTGCACCGGGCCGGCACTTTCAGTTTGCAAGGAACTAGCACCTGAAATATCGCCGAACTATCAGATGTACTGATGTCAGCATTCCAGAAAAACATAACCAACATGGTAACAAGAGCGCCTGATGTTTTTGGCTCTGCGGTGATCTCCGCTACAAATACTCAATAACCAGACAGCCGATCCCCCTGAGCACGAACAGCAAGTCGAGCTTCGAGAGCGATATCAATCGCATCGAGTGCAAATAATCCTGTTGACCTCTCTACTCAGGCGATTTCATAACCGACTGCTCTGGAAAAACCGACCAGGAACCATGCATAGCATTCTCTACAAACTATAATTATCCGGCACTCGCATGCGCCAACTTTTCCTTCAATTCCGCATCGAAGGCAGCTCCACCAAATACTTTACACAAGAAAAGATGAACACTACCGATTTTGCCGAATGGCACTGTTTAATTTGCCCGTTAATTAAAAAAATGCCAACTCTGCCGACAAGTGGCCTCTATGGAGGAGCACCATGCTAGTATTTCTAACCAGTATTCGACATCCTGACACATCAAAGAATTATGAACGAGTTCTCGATTTATTCGACAAAACAGTAGATTCACTATCAGGTCAGAAAACTCCGATTAAGCTGGTAGCCGTGTGCAACGCTATACCGGACCGGGACTATCCGGACTGGGTCGATTTTATTGCAGTGGACTTTCCCCCGGTACCTGTAAATCCGGGAGCAGAGTTAAACAAGGAAGAACTCAACCAGGGACAATTGATAAAGTCGCTGCAGTTCCGTGACATCGGTACCAAGCGTGCGGTTGGACTTATTCATTTGAAGCAATACAACCCGAGCTATGTATTTGTGATGGATGCCGATGACTGGTTTAACATTAACTTGTCAACCTTTTTCGAAAAACAATCACACCCGGCCTGGCGGGTAAACAACGGGTACTGGGTAGACTTGTCTTCTGAAGAGTATAAACGTCGAAACAAGCTCCATCTCTACTGTGGCAGCACCTACGTATTCGACTTCCAGTTTCTCTACAATGCGATCTTCGGCAATAAATTACCCAATGAGAATCCAACACCAGACCAGCTATTGGACATATACGACGATCTTGAATATCGACAACTGCTCGAGAACCATAATTACGTCGAGCCATTATGTGAGCAGCTGAATATCAACATCAGGTCCATTCCTTTTTATGCCGCAACCTATATTGTCGGAACAGGAGAGAATGCATCCAATATTGAAGGTCATCAGAGAAAGGGTGTCAATATTGACACTCAATTCCTGAATACTTTTAATCTGCACAAGCATATAGAGCCACGGATTCGCACCCCCATGTCTCTGCTACTTGACGGACTTGCTTACTGGAAACACAGAGCACGAAGCAGGTATTAACCAGCAACCTTCGAGAAGGCTGAGCACGCCAATTAGCTGGAGTAGGGTAACTCTATCTAAATGAATTTCTATCCCGGTTAGTTGCTACCGGTTAGCGCTTAGCGCTTAGTAGATTTACAACGCAATTTATCATTGACGATTTTGTCGATTGCTTTTACTGCCGTGACAATGCCACACCGAAGCCGAGAGTAAAAACGATAACGTTTTTACCTACAGAGATCATATTTCTCAGTCAAAAAGTAACAGATTAGTGATTACGGCACATCGCCTGATCCTGCAGACAACACCATAAGAGTTGCAATTTATTCCATCTATTCACCAGACAAGTGGATAGATTGCCAGTGAAATTTTCATTTAAAATTGGATTTCACCAACTTCATTTCAATTTTCAATAAGAAACATTTGTAGCAGTAACAAAGGCAAAAGTACAACATGCGGATACGCAATGGTCGGCCTTAGTGCTTGCATCAAGTACTCTTTTATCAAACCAACACCGCTTTTGCTTGATTTAAGATATTCGCTGTTAAACTGAAATGCAGAGTTACTCCGGCCTGTTTCTTCAGCAATCAAATGCTCGAT
>JAHDHK010000012.1:34117-40665 GCA_020631335.1 Chromatiales bacterium | reverse complement strand
GGTGCTTGCTACGCTTTGCTGATTGGTGATGCGTTTGTGCATGTGGTGGGGCGCTTTGCTGAGCTTCCTTTAGCTTGCGTTGCTGCTTCGGGACATCGTCAGTTGGGCCGGAAAACAGGGCGCTATGCGCTGAAGCGACCATGTCTTCTGTCCTCTGATATACTCCACGGCTTTCATTTTACGGCCCGAGAGCGAGCTCTGTTATGGCAGATTCCCCTTATATTATTGAAGTCACGAAGGAAAATTTTGAAGCGGTGATTCTGCAGGGGTCGATGCAGACGCCGGTGTTGATTGATTTCTGGGCGGACTGGTGCCAGCCGTGCCACCAGCTCATGCCGATTCTCACGAAGCTGGCGGAGGAGTATCAGGGGGCGTTTATCCTTGCGAAAATCGACACTGAGGCTGAGCAGGAAATTGCCATGCAGCTGGGTATTCGCAGCCTGCCGACGGTCAAACTGATTATCAATGGCGGGGTGGCCGATGAGTTTATGGGTGCACTTCCGGAGAACGAGGTACGCGCATTTCTCGATAAGCACATTACCGCCGGACCTGCCGAGCCGGACCCGAGCGAGGACCCGGTTGAAATGGCAAAGATGCTTCAGGAACAGGGGCAGGCTGAGGCAGCGCTGGGTCTGTTACGCGAAGCCCAGGCGGCAGACCCGGAAAACGGTGATATTGCAATTGCGCTTGGACAGGCCTGTGTCGCCAATGGCAACTACGACGATGCGCGGCAGTGTCTGTCGATACTCTCTGAAGAGGATGCCAAAAAGCCCGGTGCGGCGATGTTGCGCGGCATGCTGTCGCTGACGGAAGCGAACGACAGTGAACGCGATGAATCCGCCGTGGCCGGCCAGTTGGAACAGGACCCTGACAACAGTGATGCCTTGTTTCAGCTCGGGATAAAGCAGGCGCTGCGAGGGGATTTTGATACCGGCGTTAAAACACTGATGTCTCTCATGCAGAAAGACCGCGAATTCGGTGACGATGCTGCGCGCAAGACGCTGGTGTCTATTTTTGATGCTATGGGTGATGATCCGCGCGTCGGTGTTATGCGCAGGCAGATGTTTAACCTGTTGCACTAAAAACTGCACCGGATACGCAATGCGCTTATCCGTGTATTACCTTTGAAGCCTATTCGTTTATAAACTACCTGAAATTTTTTGTGAGCGTTAATGCGTGACGGCGAAGAGCAACTGCTCTTCGCCGTCATACCGCTTGCTAGAGGGTTTGTTGTTACCCTGCAATAAACGCTTATGCTTCTACGGTCTTTACGACAGTACCTGCACGGTCGACCACAGAGCCGGCAATGATCGCAATCACGCCGAGTGCCGCGATACCCCACCATCCGGTACCCACTGCCATCGACCAGATGTTTTCTATGTAAGTCACACTGATCGCAGCCAGGGCTGCAACACAGATAACTGACACTGAAGGGTATTGCAGCATATAACCGATAATCGCTGCCACCACCAATACACCGACACATAACAGCGTGAGTGTTGAACCACCTTCGAACAGGGCCAGTGCTGCCAGCAGACAGGCAGACAACAACACGCCGAATACACCCAGTGAGTTGGCCAGTTTTTTATTGGGAGATACCCGTGCGAGGTCGGCACTGATCGCCAGAAAAACACAGGTAGCAAACACGACTGCGTATTCGTTGCGGATTAGATTTTCAGTGATCTCAAACGCTGATGCGCTTATACCGAATGTGATTACAAAAGCAAACAGTGTGGCGGCAGCGGTAAACCAGTTGCCCTGGTTGCGCGAGATGAGTAACTGGCGTACCGCAAAGTAAATACCTACGCTCAGCATTAACAACAAGGCACCACCGGCCTGATAGAGAAACATGCTTCGAGCAATAATAATAAGCGGTGCAACAAACAACAGTGACTTTGCAAACCTGCCTTCACCGGTTTTCATCACCAGTGACTCTTTACTGTAGCGATGAATCATCCACCCGGAGGCAGCAGCAACCAGCAAGGCAATTACCGCGACGACCAGCTCCTGCCTGACAGGAATGACAAGACTCACGCTACCTAACAGCAAAGCAGCACTTAACCAGCGACGTTCGCTTCGAGCCAATACGGTATACCCCGCCCATACCACGGGCACCAGCACTGCGAGCCCGGCGCTTATGGCCAGTGAAACATCGGCCCAGCCTGCTGCACTCCATTTGGCAAACTGTGGATATTGACCTGCGATACCATCCAGCGGCACAAACGAATACAGCAGCGCACCGAAGACGGTGAAGTTAACCGGCACTGACAACAGCGCCAGCGCGATAAACACACGGCTGCCCCGCTGCTCTTTCAGTAACAATGTCATTATAAAACCCGCTGCCGTCAGCAGGCCCGTAAACCCGAGCATGGACAAAAAGCGCTGTATGTCGGTTAATGACTGGGCACCTTCCATTAAAAACACGGCCATGGCAACGGCCACGGACAATGCACCGCCGTAGCGAAGCAGATCTGACAGGGATGCGTATTGACGAAACAGCTCCAGTACGGAAGCGGTTTTCTTTTCGGTCGACTCCTCGACGTCGGTATGCTCTGCCATCGGGGCTTCAGTCCACTTTGCCGATTGTTGTTGCATCGAATCCATGACCTCAATCGGTTGGACGGCTGTGTTCGAATTATTCATTGCCACTCTCCTTCCCGCTGAGCAACGAGTCGAGTTCGGACTCAAGCAATAGATTTTCTTCATCGGTAATGAAGCTTTGTTCAAAGTCATCGGTATTACCGGCGAGCGGATAATGCTCGGTGAGTAACTCCGCCTGCCCGACGCTGACCTCCCAGCGTTCTATGGCGGCCTCCACATCGGCCCCTACCCGACCGTCGAGCCGATGCACAATCTGACCGGCATGGGCGGCAGCCTCGCGGGATCGCATCTGGTTGCGCTGACTTTGCAATGACTGCACTTTTTGCGTTGATTCGGTAATGCTGTCGCGCACGCGTCGAATCATTTTTTCGTGTTCCTGCATCTGTGCCTTAGCGCTGTGCAGCTCCTGCTCACACTGCCGTCGGCGTTGAATGCAGCTCAGCGCCTTTTCGCGATCATCACCAGCCACACTGCGCGCCCGTTCATTCCATAATTCGATCTGGCTGCCCAGTTCGGCCACACGATTGCGTTGCTCGCTGCCATCTTTTTCCAGCCGGGCAAGCCGGACTCGCGCCCGGGCCACGGCTTCTCTGCTTTCGGCAAGGGCTGCGTCGACCACGGCTTCGTGATTTTCGATGCCGGCCAGCGTGCGATCCAGACCACAGTGTACGGTGGCAACAAAACGTTTAATCAAGCTCATCTGTTTAGTCCTGTGTGTTCAAATGACGAGCACAGTGTCGGCATTGCGGCTGTTTTTCGCTACTTCTTCAGTAATAGTCTAAGATTTCTGCACTATTGGTACAGAATTGTTGCACTCACATGGCTAATGCTGCTCGACTGGTTCAAGAAATCAAACACCTGCTGAAACAGCGTGGCGTCACGTATAAAGACCTTGCCGGAGAACTGGAGCTGTCGGAATCTGCAATCAAGCAGATGTTTTCCAGCGGCAACATGACGCTCGCGCGCCTGGATAAAATCTGTGAGGTGCTCGCCCTGGACCTGAGTGATCTGCTGCAACTGAGCGAGGCATCCGCACAACGACTGCAGGCTTTGTCGATTGAGCAGGAGGAAGAACTGATCAGTGATCCGAAGCTTCTGCTCACCGCCTATTGCCTGGTGAATCACTGGACGTTTAACGACATTTTGAATCGCTATGAATTAACGGAAGTCGAGGGCATTCGCTACCTGGCCAGGCTGGACCGGATGAAGCTGATCGAGCTGCTGCCCGGCAATCGTGTTAAGCCGCTTATTGCCACGAATTTCAGCTGGCAGCCCGGCGGACCGATCGAACAATATTTTAAAAAAGAAGTTCAGGGACCGTTTTTTAATGCAAGCTTTGCCGAAGATGGCTGTTTGCGACTGGTGAAAAATGGCGATATCTCCGCGGTTGCCCGCCAGCAGTTGCTGGAGCGTTTACATGCAGTCGGCCAAATGTTTGATGACACCGTGAGAGAAGAGCGCAAGTTGCCGTTGGATCAGCGCCAGGGTACGACCATGGTGCTTGCCATCAGGCACTGGATGTTTAAAGCATTTGCCACACTGGAAAGACAGTGAGTCAGTCGGGCGACGGACAAACAATAACAGTTCGTCGTCTTATGCTGGTAAACACTTGCAGATGACGTTATTAAATCGATACAGCATGTAACTCGTAAGATCCCTTTATCGCTGATTTCTGCTCATACCCTATGCCGTAGTTATACGTACAAAATACTTTTACGTTTTTTATAGACATGGCTATTGTTTTCGAAATTGACGAATTTTATCCTCTGTTGAAGTAGTCACCACACAGCTTGTTCCGGCATAGCACAACTGCCCGGCATAGCTTCGATCCAGTCATGATGTCCGCATTTGTTAACAGAGTACATAAAATGAAACACCCTGTATTAGAACCCCTGCGCTTGAAGGTTCTGCCAATCGTTATCGCAAGTAGCATCGGCCTTATCGGTTGTGATGCCAACCCCAACGGCGAGATTAACGGTGGGCTCAGTGGAGGCATCGGTGGAAGTGCGAGCGGTAATGCGCTGCTGCTGGCAGGAGGCGTAATCGGTCTCTCGGCAATTCTGAATTCTTCATCCGACGGTGGAGAACTCAGCAGCCCCAATGTTAACGGCCAGTCCGGTGATGGCGGTGATTCCGACAACGGTGATGGCGATGACGACTCCGGTAATGGGGATTCCGGCAACGGCGATGGTGACTCTGGCAGCGGTGATGGCGACTCCGGCAATGGCAACGGGGACTCCGGCAGCGGCGATGGCGACTCCGGCAATGGCAACGGAGATTCCGGTAGCGGTGACGGGGACTCGGGCAATGGCAACGGAGATTCCGGCAGCGGTGACGGGGACTCGGGCAATGGCAACGGAGATTCCGGCAGCGGCGATGGTGACTCCGGCAATGGCAACGGAGATTCCGGTAGCGGCGATAGCGACTCAGGGTTGTTTGCACCACCAGCCTGGATGAGTGGCATGTGGAGAGGCACTGCCACAGACGGTAGCACCCGCATTGCCTACGCGACGGTTTCAGACATTGGTCTGGGGGGTGACACCAGCGTGCAGAGCTACAGCGCCGTACCGGGCATTTCATCCCAGGTGTCGATACAGTCTGACAGCACTTATGAGTACACGGTGAGCTTCCCGGGCGCTAACGGCACCACGCGGTTTACGGAAAACTGGACGAATAACAACGATGGCAGTGCACTTTACACGGCCACTGGTGACCGACAGGACCAATATATTGTTTATCAGGTAGCTGCTACCGACTTTATCAACCCGCCACAATGGCTGCAGGGTGACTGGGCAGGAAACGGGTATCGTGCCAGTATCAGTGAAGGCAATATTTCTTACGGGGCAATTGGCTCTGCGACCACCAATCTGTTCGACGTTGCTTCTCAACCCGGTGCCGTTGTACTGGTTAAGGAAAAGACCGGCATTGACTATGTACTTGAAATTATAACGCGTGATAAAGCCGGCAAAGATCAGTCAATACAGTATAGCTTCGGTGTCTTTGATGCTAACAGCATCACATTCATTAATACTGCTGATAAAACTCCTGTAGTAATGATCCGGCAGTAAAAGCGACCGCATCACAGTGTAAAGAGGCACACATCGTGTGCCTCTGCTTTACCCCCATTTTTTACACATAAGCAGCATCAACGACTACTTACGCTTTTGGGATTGTTCTTTTAGTAATCGGTAATTACCAACAATTTGATAACAAAGTACTACCAAAAACAGTACTACCAAAATATTGATTCCAATAGCAAAAGCCATTATCTTTTTTTCCAGTTTTTATATTCGTTAACAGCCAGGGTAATAGGTACTGTCGGCCCGATAGTCTTCAGGCAAATTATTATCTGCCTGCAATCTATGACGCTTAGCACCCGGTTCTGTTCGATCGGCAGCCCATCTGAATATCAGGCTGATAAATCAGCCTTGTCTATCCGCCAGCGCACCTGATTTTGGTACTCAGATACATGACTTGCTAACGACTACCGTATCGACCCGGATTAGTACCCTTTATCACCAAGTAGTTCTACGAATACTGACGAATGTTATGCATTCGCCGCTTTCAGATAACAGGAACAAACCCTGCAACTCCAAACACCCGGTAATACGCTATTGATACCATAATGAATGCGATAGTTAAGAAATCGGAAACAAACTTTCACAGCTGAGTGCAACTACAGTCTCGGCATAAGATAATCGCTGGAATTTTTTTATGATTATCCACTGCTTATCGCCCGACGTGTGTAAATTGAAAATACCGTATCACGGGTGATCTATAACTAAAGTAATAACCACAAGTGGCTAGTTCTTCAGAAATTCGGCGTGGATTTCTATTCGAACTTCATCTCCGACCAGCCCGGCAAATTTGTTCATCGCAAATGCACTGCGACTGAAACTCCCCTTTGCTGTGAAGCCGATGGTGTATCTTCCGGTCAACTGGTTGTC
>JAHDHK010000012.1:0-34107 GCA_020631335.1 Chromatiales bacterium | reverse complement strand
ACCGCCATTGAACACACCTTCTAATTCAATTGACTGTGTTACACCGCGTAGAGACAAATCACCGCTTATCAACAACGTATTGTTTTTCTGCGGTGTGACGGATTTAGTCCGGAATACTGCCTGAGGGTGTTGCGCCACATTAAACCAGCCATTGCCGATGAGCAGGTCATCGACCTCGGTATCTCCTGTGTCGATGCTTGCGAGCTCTACACTACCCTCAAGCCTGGTGGCAGCAAGATCATTGGGATCAAAGTCCATTGAAGCATCAAAAGTATTAAAACGCCCAACGTAAGTAGATAAACCCAGGTGGGGCACTTTAAAGTGAACAAATGAATGACGCTGATCGAGCGCGTACTGACCTTCACGCAGCTTTACGGCCTGTGTTTCAAAGTTCGGCCGCACAATCGCAACACAGCCGCTTAACACAAGCACCATTATTACCGATGCAATAATCGGGAAGGCAGTAGCTATTGACGTCTTATTTATGCACTTTTTAGAAAGTGTTTTTTCAATCCCCCTGCATTGCATATTCAATTTACCCCGTGCCAGTATCAGGCAAGAGCTTAACCTACTGATCAACGCGTGGCTAACCGGATGACCGACAGGGAATTGCAACGGTCATTTTGAAATGATCTACAAGCTGTATACCCGTTCGGTGCAGCTGTTGTGTGACCTGTATTTTCTACATGGCCGGCAAGTCAGCAATGTATAAGTCAATGCATATCAATGGCGGTGCTATATCACCGCCGTATCCGTTCGATTATGCCATTCCGGTATTACTTAACCGTGATCTCGATGACTTCAGATACAACCGGGTCGGCATGAGGTACATGGATGAAGTTACCCATGAGCAGCTGCAAGGTGTGCTTACCCGGCGCCAGCTCTATGGTGGTTTCAGTCTGCCCTTTGCCAAAGTGCCGATAGTTATCGCTTGCTGGAATAGGCAGGTTCATATCCGGCAGCGGCGCATCGATGATCAGGTGATGGTGTCCGGTATGCTCCTGATCAACACCGGCAGGGGCAACACCCATTTTCGATAACCCGAATACCACCTTAAGAGGGCTTTCAACAGTTTCGCCATTGGCCGGTGAAACGATATACACCATGGCACCTTCCGGTGCGTCAGACTTATCCATTGCAACAGCGAAGGTACTCAAGAAAAGTAAGCTCAATGCGATAACACTATTGGTCCGCAGTATTACTCTGGTCATTACGGGCATCCCCTGTGGGTAGGTTAGAAACTGTATTCCGTTCACCAAGGCTTCCGGAACCGTTAAACAGACACATCCGTAATCGGCATGGTAATAACGGATGTCATGGGGTATAACACGCGACTGCAGATTTTTATTCCCTCAGAGATTCACTTTTTTTGCCACCGAATGATTAAGAAATACCTTGACATTTTAATTGTTTGGAAACTACGCTCATGTGTACTGGCAGAACGCTGAGCGATGGGCTGAGCGATGGGTAGTCTCGATGATTTCAAGGCGGAGCTGATCGCCCTGCTCCCCCGGCTCCAGCGTTACGCCCGGAATTCAAGCTTTTCGGAAAGCGATGCAGAAGAACTGCTTCAGGCGACGTGCCTCAGAGCGCTGGAAAAACACTCGCAATACCAGCCGGGTACAAATTTTGACCGGTGGGCCTTCACCATCATGAGTTCGGTGCGCAAAAATCACTTGCGCTCGATCCGACCTCAGGAAAGCCTGAGCGAGGTAGAACATACACTCATCAGCACCGATAACAACGAGGCGAACACACTTCATGCACAGATTCTGGCAAAACTGCACACACTGCCGCTGGCGCAAAAGCAGGTAATGTTATTGGTCTACGTCGAGGGATTCAGCTATCAGGAAGCCGCCGATATTATCGATGTGCCGATTGGCACTGTTATGAGCCGAATTGCACGGGCAAGAACGACACTTGCAGAGCGCCTGCAGTGAACCGGATATGATTTCAATCAGTAACGCACCAGCACAGCACACGCAGCGTTGCTGTCAGCCGAACCTAACGAGTTGCGGGTAAGCTATGTCAGAACACAATCAGGAAGCATTGCTGGTCAGATACGCAGATAACCAGTGCAACCCTGCAGAGCGCAAGCAGGCAGAGGCACTGATCAAGTCTGACGATGCAGCGGCAGGCGTATTTGCGGCGCTCGAAAAAACGCGCCCCTCCCTGCAGCAGAATTTTGATTCGATGTTGCCGCAAAGCGACCCGGCACTGGCCGACCTGATCAATAACTGGCAGCCGCAGGAAGCAGCACAACAGAAACCCGCCGGCAAATTTAAGGTCGGTGCCGGCGCTATTGCCGCGACACTGGTCGTCGGATTGCTGGCCGGCCATCTGCTCACCAATCTGTACACCGCCCGTTCGACCTCAGGTGCGATCTACAGCAACACAGACACCGACGATGCAGCGGGCAGCAGCGCTGCTCAAACGTCCACCACCCCCAGATGGATACGCCTGGTTGCGGATTATCATCGGCTGTACAGCAGACAAACCATTGAAAATGCACCAGCACAGGAAATAACCACTGTCAGTGCAACCGTTTCCGAGTGGCTGGATCGCGACACAAATATTCCCGACTTAAGTGACTCAGACATAAGTTTCCGTCGGGCACAACAACTCAGTGTCAACGACGACACTCTGGTGCAACTGGCCTACCTTCCGTCACAGGATAAACCAGTTGCGATCTGTATTCGCAAAACCCGGGGCAGCGACAACACCACAGTCAGCATCAATGACTATGAGGGTATGCAGTATGCCGAGTGGCAGGATGGACATCATGCCGTGGTGATCGTGGGTCATCTGCCCAGAGCGCAGCTCGAAATCATTGCTGAGTCGGTCAGAGGCACTCTGTTTGGCAGTGCTTAACGGACTGTTGAAGCACTATTGCGCCAGTGATTTCGTTGGATCTGAGGGCGTTAAATTCACCCTTGCACACGGCCCGGTCAAAGTGCTCATTAATACCCCGTAAACTGCACTTTTCAGATTGCCCTTGTACAGTGGTCAGGGGCCTTATCAGACCGTCGCTCATCACGTTTTTCAACACCGGAGCTAACCAGTGGACAGGTTTTCTATCAATAAGATCGGCCACAGTGACAACACCAGCGCCAAGGCCATCAGATAGTTGAATATCCGCCGGCGCAACGGATTCTGCAGCCAGCGACTGAGCAGTTGCCCGAATCCGGCCCAGCAGCTGACCGAAGGAAAATTCACCAGCACAAAGACCAACACAACAATGGCGACATTCGACCAGTAATGTCCCTCTGACGTGTACGCAGACATCGCAGTAATCGCCATTACCCATGCTTTGGGATTTACCCACTGAAACAGCGCAGCCTCGCAGAGCGTCAGCGGCCGGGCAGCATGCTGCGGTGCTTCAATCGCCCCGCTGACCGCTATACGGTAGGCAAGGTAAAGCATGTATAAACCTCCCCCCAGTTGCAACGCCAGCATGAAGTGGGAAGACTGACCCAACAGCACGCCGATGCCCGCCCCCACCGCGACCAGCAGACTGGCAAACCCGCAGGCGATTCCCAGCGCATGTGGCCAGGTGCGATACAGGCCGAAATTTACCCCGGAGGCAAATAGCATAATGTTGTTCGGACCGGGGGTAATCGACGATACAAAAGAGAATACGAAGAGCGCCCCCAGCGTGGCGGTTGACATGGTTTTATCCCGAAATTTAGTCAGGATTATTGACCTTTATTGTTCCGGACTCAAATCAAACATCAAAATCAGCCGAACAGCGATCGCAACGCCTGACCACAGACCATTGAAATGGTTTGATTTTTTTGAGAACCATTAAACATTTTTCCAATACTGTCGATCTACAGCCCTAGACCTTACAGCCCACCTCTGACCTGAGCTTTTGCATGTTATATAAAAGGTTATTGACCCTGTCTAATATGGGTGCCATGGATCGGGCGATAAGACTAGTCATTGGTGCAGCACTGATTTACTTCGGCCTTATGAGCATGTCTATTGGTGACTCAATGCTGACCAACCTCTTTTTCGGGTTGTTTGGCGTGACCAATGTGCTGTCCGCTCTGCTGGGTATCTGCCCGGGTTATTTGCTCACCCGGTACAGCACAAAAACAAAGCCGGGACACGACATTGAAGCGGACAAACAGAGCGGGCAAGAGGACGGCCATGAGACCAGCGTAAGATCGGCAACCCTGCGAATCCTGCTGGCAGTTGCACTGCCGATTGCGGTATTGCTCGCTGTTGTCTCCTACCTGCTTTACGACCTGTCGCATGATCTCGCGATGTCTCAGGATGCCGTTAAAGCGCGCACCGTAGCACGTGTAGGGCTCGACCTGACCTCCCTTCACCTGGCTGACGATAGCCGCGACCTGACGCAGGATATTAAGCTGTACGAGTCACTCGTGATGCACCCGATAGCGGTGGTGTTCCACGATGCCGACGGCAAACAAGTCGAATCCCCCTTTCAAAAACTCTCTGATCAACCCGGGTTGACGGACAAACTACTGGCGGCGAGCCTGGCAAGCAATAAATCAGAATCCATGCTGATGGGCGCAGATATGCACCTGATCCGCACCACAGATCAGAACGAACACGGTTTATATGCTTCAACACTCTCGCATGTACATGATCACCACGGGAACACCAGCGGTCGCGTCTGGTCGCGATTTTTTCTGGTAGCGTTTGTATTTCTGTGGTTTGGCGGATGGGGTGCTTATTCCATTACCCGGCGCTTTAGCCAGAGTATGATCAGTCACGCCAAGGCAATGAAATACAGAAGTACTCATGATCCACTGACCGGCTTGCGCAATCGGCTGGGCATGGAGGAAGTACTGGACGAACGCATTAGCGATATAGGGTCTAATACCGAAGCGTTTGCACTGCTGTTAATTGACGTGGCCGACTTTCGCTATTTCAATGACACACTGGGTTATGAAGTCGGTGATGAACTGGTCAAGGTGATCTCGGAAAAGCTGACAGACAGCCTTAACAATGGCGAAACTATTATCAGAATCAGTGGTGACGTATTCTGCGTTATCGGGCCGGTAGGATACGACCGCACCTTTGCTGCAAAGCTTGCAAACACGATTCACGATCTGATTGAACAGCCAATGGAGGTGCGTGAAATTGCGCTTGATCTGCGTTGCCACATCGGTGTCTCTATGTTTCCAATGCACAGTGATGAAGGACCGGAGCTGATCCGGCTGGCGGATATCGCACTGGATCAAGCCAAGAAAAGCCGCAACCGGACGGTTTACTATCAAGCAGAGAACGACTCACACAGCATTCGAAAACTATCACTGCTGGCGAGCCTTCGTACAGCCATTGATGACGATCAGCTGAGTATTGTTTATCAACCCAAGGTAAACATCGAAGACGGTTCCCTCAACGGTGTCGAGGCACTGGTGAGATGGCAGCATCCGGTGTATAAAAACGTCTCACCACTGGAATTTATCGGCTGGGCGGAAAAAACAGGCTTAATCGATAAACTGACCTGCTGGGTGCTTTCCAGCGCTGCAAAGCAAAGCGAACATTGGCAGTCGATGGGTTATCACATACCGGTGGCAGTAAACCTGTCACCGGTTAATCTGCAAAGTCAGACTGTGCTTGATCTGGTTCGGGAACTCGTTCAGCACGGGCCGTTTGCCAACGGCTTACTGGAACTGGAACTCACTGAAAATGCTGTCATGGAAGACCCGGCCAGTGCGCTTGAATCGATGATGTTTTTTAAAGACATCGGAGTGAACATTGCCATAGACGACTTCGGCACCGGGCTTGCGTCGTTCAGTTATTTGAGAAAATTCCCGGTCACCAACCTGAAAATTGATCGTGTTTTCGTGACTGATTCGATTTCTGAATCACGCGATGAAGTGTTACTACGTTCGATGATAGAACTGGGACACAACCTCGATTGCGTGGTTACCGCAGAAGGCGTTGAAGACCAGGCAACACTGGATGTGCTGAATGACTACGGCTGCGACTATGCTCAGGGTTATCACATGTGTAAGCCGACCACCCCCGACGGCGTTATTGACTGGCTCACGCAATCCGGAGGCAGCAGTGGTTTAACCCGCGCTGCCTGAACAAGGCCATTAATAAACAACGCATGCGCAGACGTATGTGGCCACACAACAGCCAGTAGATGTAAACCTACCACCCGACGCCGTTTAAGGACCCGGGTGGATCGATCATTTTGTATGCTGGCAACAGGATCAGCGCAAACACCCCAGCCGTGCTGCTGTGTACAATACGCTTTTTAACACTCAGTCAGCCTTATGAAAATTTCCGCCATTGACACTTATGTACTGAAGTCGGCGCTTGAGACCCCTTTTGCGTTTTCTCAGGGATGGGTGCACCAGCGGTGTGCCACGCTGGTGAAGGTGACTGCAGACAATGGACTGACCGGCTGGGGCGAGGCGTTTACTCAGGGACTCGAGCCCCCGGAAATTGCAGCCGCCACCATCGAGCATGCACTACGCCCTCACTTGATCGGTGCCGACGCATTAGACACCTCGGTTATATGGCATCAGCTTTACCACACTACCCGCGACTATGGACGCAAAGGGTCCGTGGTTGCGGCCATCAGTGCCATTGATATTGCCCTGTGGGATCTGGCTGGTCACTATTACGAGCAACCGATCTATCAGTTACTTGGCGGCGCACACAGACACTCTGTCCAACCCTATGCAACAGGGTTCTATCGACTGCAGGGTAAAGACGAAGCCGACAGACTGGCCGAGGAAGCGGTCAGTCATTACAACAACGGTTTCACCGCCATGAAAATCAAGCTTGGATTCGGTGTGGCGGATGACATCGCTGTGATGCATAAGATCGCAGAGGCGCTTGGAGATCATCAAGTTGAACTGATGGTCGACACCAACCACGCCTACGGGTATCGCGAGGCACTTCAGCTTGGTCGCGAGCTGGAGCTGTTTAACGTGAGGTGGTACGAAGAACCCGTGGTACCGGAAGATATCAACGGTTACCGGCAACTCCGCGAGAAGCTGGATGTTCCCATTGCCGGTGGTGAAAACGAACACACGATTTACGGATTCAGGTCGCTGTTTGCCGCCGGTGCAGTTGATATTGCTCAACCCGATATCGGTTCCTGCGGCGGGATAACCGCAGCGAGAGATATCGTCGCCATGGCTCAGGCCCATGGTGTCAGCGTTAATCCGCATGTGTGGGGCAGTGCTGTGGCACAGGCCGCATCATTGCAGTTGCTCGCCGCGATGCCGGTTACCCATCATAATCTCTTTCCGCAACAACCGTTGCTGGAGTTCGATTGCTCTTCTCACCCGTTTCGCAATGAGCTGATTGCCAATCCCTGGCAGGTGACTGATGGCGTGGTGGTTATCCCTTCAGGTCACGGGCTGGGTATCGACATTGTGCCGGAGACCATTGAAAAATATCGGACTAACATATAGCAGACTGTTGAAATCGTATTGCGCTAGTCGCTGATGAGTGCCGTCGCGAGCGAGGATGGCTCGAGATAATCTATATCCACACCACGCCGACCGACCCAGCTGTATTTCGCATCACGGTCGCCACCGTTATCGTCGTCGTTATAGTGCACATTAATCCCGAACGGCTCGTCACTGTCGATACCCAGTTCCTCCAGTGGTATCGCCATCTCCAGATTAAAACCGACGTCAGGCGCGCCATTGGCATCAAGGTCAGAAGCATAAGCACCATTGGCAATGTCGTCGTCAAACGCGCCGGCGCTGAGTTCATAGACAAGGTTCGGCGGGAGCCCGACAGAGCGCCCCCCGCGAATCAGCAGCAGATCTTCCACCCGCACACCTATATGGTAGTCGTTTAATCCGTCGTAGTTGTCGGGCTGCTTGGAGTTATCACCATCGATAAATAATTCAATCGCATCGTCTCTCCACCACATATCGCCTGAATCAAATTGAATAGAATTATCGATGATGCGAAGCGCAATAAATAATGTTTCTCCGTCTGTCACCGCAGCCCATGCCGAGAGCAGGCCATCGGTGGTTACCTGATTTTCACCGCTGTCGGCAGTGATTAAACGATTCAGCTTTAGCGAGTTGCTTTGCGTCAGCCGGTTAAGCCAAACTGAGTCGCTGAGGCTGCCGTCCACCTGTGGGGCATTCTGCACTCGCGCTATGTTGTAGTCGATTGCAGCCTGCGGGTTGGTGCCCAGCAACAGTTCAACTATATTGGAAATGCCATCGTTATCTGTATCCGCTGAGGTATCGAAATCTGTTTGCGCAATGGTCAGCTGATTGTCATCACCTAGCTGCAAAGTCAGAGACTTCTGTGCCGTTGCCAGTGACAAACCCGAACCGTTGATTTGCACTGACGCACTTGCCTGCACGCCCGCTGCAAACCCCGGCACCGAAGCAGTGGCAACACCGGCACTGGCCCGCAACAAGCTGACCGGCGCATCATTAACGGTAGCACTCAGCGTGATATCGTCACCCAGTGCCACTATGTCATCCGGCAATGCGACTGTCAGTTGCAGTGATGCAGCGTCGGGTCGGTCATTTGCAGACAATGGGTTGGTACCTTCAATGCGTTCGGCAAGGTTTGAAAAACCGTCTGCGTCAATATCAAAGCCGTTTCCGGTGGTGGTATAAGCATCACCGAAATTGATGGTCATTGCACTGTCTCCTACAGTCACCACCTCTACCTGCTCGGCAAGTTTTAACCGCGTTCCCTGAAATAGTTCAGTCCACACTACAGTAATCCGACTGTCGCGGTTGGCAGGCACAGTTACCGAAGTGACATAGCTGTTGTCTGCCTGACGGATAGCCGTATAGCTTTGATTGTTGACACGCAGCTCTACACTCAGTTGCTCGGGATCCACCGCCGCGATCACACGTTTAGGGGCGGCCAGCGCCACCGCTGTGTTGCCATTGGATTCTCCAGTGCAACCCGCGGCCATCATGCACATTGCGGCTGCTGTACAAAGTTGAGCTGCGTAAGTAGTTATTCTGATCATGCAGGTCGACCTTGCCCCGGGGGTTGTAGAAGTGTCATGACATTATTATATCTGCGGGTAAATGGCAAACTTCCCGTCACCGTCAGCCAGGTAAGCGGGCAGACAGAAATAACGAACGCAGTGCAGCGCCGTTTATGCGCCTTTTTCACGCAGTGCTGCATGTCTGATTTCAGGGATCAGCCAGAAAAGGGTCAGCCCGCACAACAATGCCGCCGCACAAAAACCGAAGCCCGCATTGTAGCCACCAGTCAGATCAAACAACAGACCGGCGGTAAACGCACCCAGCGCCGCGCCCAGCCCCTGACCAATATTGGCAGCACCATAAATCGAGGCCTGTCCTTTACCCGAAAAATACTCTGCCATCAGTGTGGTAATAATCGGCCCTCTCGCACCTGACGACAGACCGAGCCCGACTATATAAATTATCAACAGTATCGGGCTTATTTCCCACTGCAGCAGCGCAAGGGCTGCCATACCCGCCAGACTGAATGAATAACTGACACTGGCAACCAGATGCCTGGGCCAGTATTCCGCGGCGACTCCGGTAATGGCCATACCGGCAAAGCTGAGCATACCCACCATTCCGAAGGCAAAAGCAGCCTCAAGCTCCGAGTAACCGCGCGCGATAAGATACGCAACCGACTGCAGACTGATGCCGAATATACCTATCGCAGTAAAACTGAAGATACCGAAGAAACCCCAGAACGCACGGGTTCTTATCGCCTCTTTAAGGCTCATCCCCCCCACCGCTTTACCGTCGCGGGTTTTTCTCGGGTTATCAACTGCACCGGCCTCAATCGTCTGCCACGGTAACAGCAACATCAGGACAAACAACGCAGCAAAGCCCCACCCCAGATATTTATAAGCATTCTGCCAGCCACTGCTTTCGATAAAAATTTGTACCAGTGGCACTAACATCAGCGTGCCAAGCCCCTGACTGGCGTAGCCGACAGACAGCGCTGTTGATAGTCTTTTGTGATACCACCGAGCCACCAGACTTTGCGTGGGTACCAGCCCTATCATCGCGGCACCAACACCACCTCCGATACCCAGCATTAAGGAAAACTGCCACAGTGTTTGCAGTCTGCCGGCAAGCAGATAGGCGACCGCCAGCACGGCGGTGCCGGCAAGGTAGTTGAACCGTGCGCCGAAGCGATCAAATGTGAGTCCGGCCAGCAGCGACCCGAACCCAAGGCTGACCATATAGACGGAGTAAACCGAAGCAACAGACGCACGCTCCCAGCCAAAGTGACCGCTCAGGGGCAGCAGGAACACGCTGAACGTCTCTCCGCTACCGCGACTCAGCGCGGTCATCACGACACAAAGCGCGAGGACAAGCGCGCTAAGCCACCACGTTGCCGCTGGCGCTTTGGCAGTCAATGAATTGCTCCAGAGTCAGCAGTAACCGTCACCGCCAACGCAAACACACAAGCGATACAACGTTGCTGTAAAACGATACCGTGACCGACACCGCTAATTGCCAGGCAAACGATGCAAGCGCGTCAGACAATGGCACCAGGGAATGTTCAGGAGCGTTCAAACAGAGCTTTCCAGGCCGGATCACCGGTGTGATAGACAACATGTGTATGGCATGACAGGCCGGGCATGTACACTTCAACAGAACTCCTACAGGCGACATTCGATGACAGAATTGTGGAAGCTACCGGCGCGGGACATTGTACAGCGTATCACCACTGGCGAGACAACTGCACGTGCAGTGACCGAACAGACGCTTAGCAGGCTGGAACAGGTTAATCCTGCGATCAATGCGGTTGTCGATGAAATGCCCGAAGAAGCGCTGGCTGCAGCGGATGCTGTCGATGCCGGAATCGCCGCAGGTCACCGCCCCGGCCAGCTGGCAGGGGTGCCGGTCACGATCAAAGTCGTCACTGACCAGAAAGGGTTTGCAACCACCAACGGATTGCGGATCCAACAGCACCTGACTGCAGAGTCCGACAGCCCTGTGGTCGCCAACCTGCGACGCGCGGGTGCCATTATTATCGGTCGAACCAATACCCCGGCATTTTCGCTGCGATGGTTTACCAACAACGATCTGCACGGCCACACCCGCAACCCACGCAACCCGCAACTCACCCCCGGAGGTTCTTCCGGCGGTGCTGCTGCGGCCACCGCAGCGGGCATTGGTGCAATAGGACATGCGACTGACATCGCAGGCTCTATCCGTTACCCGGCCTATGCCTGCGGCATCCACGGGCTGCGCCCGACGCTGGGGCGAATACCTGCGTTTAACGCAAGTGCTGCCGACAGACTGATTGCCGGACAGATCTGCGCGGTATCGGGGCCTGTTGCTCGATGTATCGATGATATTGAATTATCACTCAAGGCAATGAGTGCCTATGATCATCGTGACCCTTGGTACGTGCCGGTAGCCAGTGATCTTCCGGCAGTTCCGAAACGAGCAGCCATCTGCACACACCCTGAAAACCTGAACACCGCACCACAGATCACGCAGGCACTGCATGAGTCTGCACGTGCGCTTGAGCAGGCCGGCTGGACCATAGAAGAAGTCGCGCTGCCACCTCTGCGGGAACCCGCGCGTTTAAACGTCACACTATGGCTTGAAGAGTTGCGCCATCTGAATAAAGACCCGCTTTATAAAGAGGACAATGCCGAAGCGATCCATGTGTTTCATCAGCTGGAAGAAATTGCACCTGTGCGCCCAAGTGGTGATGAACTGGTGGTTATCATGCAGCAGCGTGCTATGTACATCAGACAATGGCAGGCGTTTTTTCAACAATACCCGCTTGCACTCTGCCCGGTGTCTGCCGAGCTGCCTTTTGACGATTTGCTGGATGTGCAAAGTGCGGAAAGCTTCCAGCGGGTGTACGAAGCACAACTGATTCAGGTGGGGCTGCCACTGATGGGACTCCCCGGGCTTTCGGTCGCCACCGGTGAGAGCAACGGCCGACCCAATGGCGTGCAGTTGCTGGCAGACAGATTCAGGGAAGATGTATTAATCGATGCAGGGCGTGTGATCGAAGCTGCGTTTGGCACACCCGCCACTTGTACAATGTAACTCTTTGACAATGTGACATTGCACGATGCGGCACCCGCTACAGGTGCCGATATTGATGGGGTACCTACCCGCACATTATTGCCACAGCAGACCCGCCATCAAAGACACGGTAACCGGTTAAACAGTGCTTACCATCGACAATAACACTAACGATTGGAACTAATGGCGTCTGTCGCAAACCAGAGGCGTTAAAGTCCCTGAGTATAAGTGCGGTAGCTGTCAAGCAGCGCTAGTTATTCGTCAGACTCTCTAGCAGCATAGCCACTGCCTCGGCACCGGGATCATTGTGACCCTTGAGCTTGTCTTCGGTAAGGTAACTCGCTCGACCGGCTTTCGCCTTAACAATGGTCGCGGTGTGGTCTGCGCCGGTACGCGCTGCCACAGCCGCCGCAGGTAGTCCATCCGGCAGTGCATCGAGCGCCGGTGTTAAGGCGTCTATCATGGTGCGATCACCCGGTGCTGCCCCGCCCACCTGCTGAATCCGTTCAAGGCCGGCTTTCAGTGCGCCAACTTCATCGGCACCGGAGGCTGAGGCATCGCCGGCGGCGGCAAAAAATATCGCCAGTAACACCCCCGAAGAGCCGCCCATGGTCTGACCCAGCTCAGCACCGATTGCCCGATATAACTGGGTAAGATCAGCCAGTGGCAGATCATCCAGCACCAGCTTCATGGCACGTGCCGCACCGGCAAGTGTACTGCCTGTGTCGCCATCACCGGACTTGGCATCCAGTGCATTAAGCGTTGCTTCCGCACTAATCAGAACATCGCAACATTTTTCAAGAAATGCTCTTCGCTCCGGATGGGTTGAAGGTGTTGGTTTGATGGGTGAGAGACCATCGGGCAGTGGCTGCACCGCATCTTCGGCAAGCTTTTGCATCTGCGGCCATGCGGCAGGCCCGACCGGGGACTGCAGCAATGCTTCCTGTTCGCCGTCTACCTGAATAACAGACAAAGAAAACCCGCGCATATCCAGTGAAGTCATCAATGCGGCAGGACCGATCATCCAGTGTAGCGATGAGGCTATGTCTGAACGGGCAAGCTCACGGGCAAGTACAGACATTTCAATCGGTGTTGCGCCACCCAGATTATTTAGCAGCGCAACATAACCACCGCCATTCATTGTGGGTTTAAGTTTGGCCACTACCTGCTGCATCGCGGTTTTAGCATCAGTGAAATCGACTTGTTCGACACCGGCTTCCCCGTGTATGCCCAGTCCGAGCTCTGCTTTACCCGAAGCAATGCGATCTTCTTTCGGTGAGCCGGGTATGGTGCAGGTATCCAGCGACATCCCGATACTGCCGGTACCTTCTATCACCTTTTGAGCTGCAGCGGTGACCGTTTCAAGATCTGCCCCCTGCTCTGCCAGCGCACCGGCAATTTTATGTACGAATAGCGTCCCCGCCACACCACGTGCCTGCGGCAATTCGGGCAGAGCGACATCGTCATCGACAACGACCATACTGACTTTAATACCGAAGGCCCGTGCTCTTTCAGCCGCAAGTCCGAAGTTCAACCGGTCGCCTGTGTAGTTTTTAACGATCAGTAAACAGCCGGCTTTACCACTGACTGCAAGAATACCGGCTAACACCGCATCTACTGACGGGGAGGCAAAAACATCGCCGCATACTGCCGCGGTTAACAATCCCTGCCCCACAAACCCTGCATGCGCGGGCTCATGGCCGGACCCACCGCCGGACACCAGTGCGACTTTGGATTTATCCCAGTCCTGTCTGACAACCACTTTTATATGTGGATAGCCATCGAGCCTCGCCAGCTGCCCGCCGGATGCTGCAAGCACACCGTCTATCGCATCGGTAACGATGGTTTCTTTCTGGTTTATAAACTGATCCATAAGTCTCCCCTGAACATACCGACTGTGTTTTTACAGTAAATGAATTTATCAGATAGTTAGTGACGTATACGCTGTCCGTCAGCATCGAAGTACAACGGGTTCTTGGGCGCGACTTTTAAAGCATCGCCTACCCCGACGGCGCTGTTTACATCGGCCAGAGTAATCAACCGGTGACCTTCCAGCTCAACATGCAGACGCGTTTGATCGCCGAGGTGTTCAACCCGCGTCACTGTGCATTCTTTGCCTTCACCAAACTTTATATGTTCCGGCCGCAGCCCGATGGTTGAAGCGCCCGTGGGTGCAGCGCCAAACAGATCTGAAGGCAATGTGTTGATTCGCGGCAGCCCGAGTCTGGTGGCCACATAAATACTATTGGGGTCTTCATAGACCTCACGCGGTGTACCGAACTGCACCAACTGACCTTCATCCAGCACGCCGACTTCCGTGGCCAGCGTCATTGCTTCTACCTGATCGTGCGTCACGTACAACATGGTTGCCCCGAGCTCGGACTGCAATCGCTTGAGCTCTATACGCAGGTCTGCACGCAGTTTGGCATCGAGTGAACTCAACGGTTCATCCATCAGAAACACCGACGGACTTCTGACCAGCGCACGCCCGATGGAGACTCGCTGCATCTCTCCGCCGGAAAGCTCCGTCGCCTTGTTCGACAGCTTATGGGAAATTTGCAGCACTTCGGCCACTTCCTGCACCTTGTTTTTAATTTCACCTGACGGTGTCTTCAGCACCGGCGACTTCAGCGGAAATTCGAGGTTCTGCCGCACGGTTAAATGAGGGTATAAAGAGTACTGTTGAAATACCATGGCGACGTTGCGCTGCGCCGGGCTCTCACTGGTAACATCGCGACCACCGATATGCACTGATCCTTCTTCGGGTGTCTCCAGCCCCGAAATCAAGCGAAGGGTGGTTGTTTTGCCAGCCCCTGTCGGACCCAGCAACACCACAAAGCGGCCATCACTCACCTGCAGTGACATGGAATCGACCGCGGTCACATCGGCAAAGCGCTTACTGATGGCATTGAGTTCAATATCAGCCATGCGACAGTACCTCCTGATTCAGCGCGGAGCGCAACGCTCTGCCACTGCCCTTGTCGAATAAAGTCACGGTTGAAGAGGCAAACTGAAGGCCGATGTTATCTCCAATCGTAAACTGCGTGGCGGAGTCCTGCCTCGAGCGAGTAATACCGTATTCAGTTTTCACAGACACTATCTGCGTTGTGCCAAGATACTCGGTGGCGATAACCTCGCCTTTCACAACACCATCGTCGGCAATGCTGACATGCTCCGGTCGCACCCCGAACACGAGGTCTCCCTGTGCGGACTCCAGATGCTGCGGGACCGCGACAGACACACCATTCATGAGTATCTCACTGCTGCCACTTTCCACTGTGCCGTTGAACGGCAGGAAGTTCATTGCCGGAGAGCCGATAAAGTTCGCCACAAACAGCGTGGCCGGTTTATCGTATATCGTTTGCGGTGTGCCGAACTGCTCCACCACGCCGTGGTTCATAACGACGATTTTATCGCCCATTTGCATGGCTTCGAGCTGATCATGTGTTACGTACACGGTGGTCGCGTTCATACGGTCGTGCAATGCGCGTAATTCTTCAGCCATGCGTTCGCGGAACTCTGCATCCAGTGCGCCCAGTGGCTCATCCATCATAAAAGCTTTCGGATTACGCACGATGGCTCTGCCCAGCGCCACGCGTTGTCGATCACCGCCCGACAGGCCGCTGACCGGCTTTTTCAGTATGTCTTCTATGCCGAGTATCTCTACCACTTCGGCAAGCTTGGCTTTGATTTCACGCCGTGGCATCCCCTGACTTACCAGCGGATAGGTCAGATTACGCTTCACGTTCATGTGCGGGTACAGCGCAAACATTTGAAACACAAAAGCGATGTCACGGGCTGATGCCGGTTGCTGACTGACTTCTTCACCACCGATGTATATTTCGCCTTCGGTAGGCAGCTCAAGCCCCGCAATCATGCGCAGTGTCGTGGTTTTGCCACACCCCGACGGTCCGAGCAACATGAAGAATTCGCCGTCTTCCACCGTAAAGGTAGAGGAGTGCACAGCGGTGAAGTCACCAAACTGTTTCTTTAAATTTTTAATAACGATTTCGGCCACGGCTTACTCGGGAAAGTGACTGACAATAATAAAAAGCACGGTACCCACCAGCGTTGTGATAAACGAGTAGGTAAACGCCCACATGACAAACGGCTGCATTAACATGAAAACACCAATGGCAATGATGAGCGTTGCCAGCATCTCCCACGGTCCGCGCTTAAAGCGGAACAGCCCGGTAAAAAAGCCACTCATTTGCGAACCGCTCCAAAGGTAATACCGCGCAGTAAATGCTTGCGCAGAAAAATAGTGAAGATCAATACCGGTAACAGAAACAGGGTTGCACCTGCCGCTACGGCCGGCCAGTCAAGCCCGCCGACGCCGATTATGGTCGGGATAAACGGCGGTGCTGTCTGCGCATTACCTGAGGTGAGCAGCACTGCAAACGCGTATTCGTTCCACGCAAAGATCAAACAGAATATTGCGGTTGAGGCAATGCCGGTGGCAGCCTGCGGCAACACGACTTTGTAAAACGCCTGAAAGCGTGTGTAGCCGTCTATCAGAGCTGCCTCTTCGTACTCTCTGGGTATTTCATCGATAAACCCTTTCAGCAGCCACACCGCCAGCGAAATATTGACCGCGGTATAAAGCAGGATCATTCCCAGATGTGTATCCGAGAGTCCAAGCTTTCGATACATTAAAAAGATTGGAATTGCCACAGCAATCGGCGGCATCATTCGGGTGGATAATATAAAGAACAGCAGGTCATCCTTCAGCGGCACTTTAAAACGCGAGAACCCATAGGCCGCCAGTGTCCCCAGAAAGATCGATAAAAAGGTTGAACCGAACCCGATGATGACCGAGTTCATAAACCGTTCACCGAATTTTGAAGGCCCGGCAATCACCATTTTTCGGTTGCGAACAATCTCTTCGGCAAAATTAGCCGGCGGAGGTAATGCCTCAAGTTGTTCCGGCGTCACCCGTGTACGCGTGGTAAACAGGTTAACGTATCCTTCCAGAGAAGGCGTAAAGAACACCTTTGGCGGATAACTGATACTGTCAGGTGGCGTTTTAAAACCGGTAATAAACACCCATAGCAACGGGATTAAGGTCACTAATGAGTAGGTAATAACCAGAAAACCGGCTACGGTTTTCTGCCGCGATGAAGGCTCGGTGATTGAATAACTCATCGTTCTTTCACCTTGTTCAGCGCTTTCACGTAAATGCTTGCAAGCCCGAATACCGTGACAAACAAAATGATTGCAAACGCAGACGAATATCCGGTTCGCCATTTTTCAAAGGCTTCACGCTTGAGGTTGATCGACGCAAGTTCGGTGATAGAGCCTGGGCCGCCACCGGTTAACTGCACCACCAGATCAAACATTTTGAAATTTTCTATACCGCGGAATAACACCGCGAGCATCAAGAACGGCAGCACCATCGGCAGAGTAATGGTCCAGAACTGTCGCCACCTGGAGGCACGGTCTATTTCTGCTGCCTCGTAGATGTAGTCCGGTATCGAGCGCAGCCCGGCCAGACAGATCAACATCACAAAGGGTGTCCACATCCATGTATCCACAATGATGATCGACCACGGTGCGAGATCGACCGACCCGAGCATTTCAAACGAAGACGGATCAACACCGGTAAAAAACGACACAATATAATTAAACAGTCCGATCTGCGGCTGGTAGAGAAAGGTCCAGAAGTTACCTACCACTGCCGGAGACAACATCATGGGCAACACAATGACAGTGGTCCAGAAAGAGCTGCCACGAAAGTTGCGATTGATCAGCCACGCCAGCGCAAACCCTATTAACACCTGCAGAACGATTGTCCATATCAGAAAGTGCGCGGTGGCCTGCATGTTGAGCCAGATATCGGCATCGTTAAGAATGCGTTCGTAGTTGCGAAGGCCGATGTACTTGATTTCACGATTAGGCCGATTGGCTTTGAAGTTGGTGAAACTCAGGTTAATCGTCCATATCAGCGGAAAGATATTGATCGCTAATAACAGCGCGATGGTCGGCCCGACAAACCACCATGCCAGCGCCCGGTCGGATAGACCTCGAACATTTCGCGCAATGGGTTGCGGTGTAGCCGCAGCTGCCCGCTCGATTGGGTTTTCACTCATTAGCTGTTTTCAGGTTGGCAGGGAGTTAACAACAATAGCTTCAGCTGTCGCAGGCAGCGGGCCGGTGCAATCCGGCCCGCTGCATTCCGTATAAGGGTTTGCCATCGGCTCGAACAGAGCCGATGGACCTGGTGATATAACGACTTACAGTTTGCCTTCGTCTTCAAAGACTTCTGTCCAGTCTTCGATCAGCTTATCCAGTGCTTCCTGCGCTGTACCCTGACCCGCAACCACGTAGTCGTGCAGACGCTTTTGCATGGCAAGCAACAGTTCAGCATAGGCTGGCTCCTGCCAGAAGTCCTGCACACCATCCATTGCTTCAAGGAAGTCACCGGCAAATGGCTGACTGTCGACAAAACCGGGATCATTCAACACTGAGTTATGTGCAGAATAACCGCCGAGTGACCACCACTGTGCCTGTACAGACGGCTGAGCAAACCATTTGATGTACTCAAGTGCCGCGTCCTGGCTGTCGGAATAACTCACCACTGAAATACCCTGTCCACCCAGCGTTGATGCCGGAATGTTTTGAGGCGGGTTCACGAAGAAGTCAATCTTGTCACCACCGGTGTCAGGGTCGGCATAAAGCCCGGGGAAGAACGCAAACCAGTTCATTGCCATAGCGACCTGGCCAGACTTAAACGCGTCGAGACTTTCGCCCATGTAGGAGTTGGTGTAACCCGGTGGTGTGCAGCAATCGTAAAGTGATTTGTAATACTCAAGCCCTTCGACAGCCGCCGGTGAGTTCACCGCGCCTTCCATATCGTATTCACCCGGGTTGTTTTCGTACTTGAAGCCCCAGGTGTACAGCGCACCGGTAGCACCCATGGTGATACCTTCAGATCCACGCTCGGTAAAGATGGAAGCGCCGTATACTGTTTGACCGTCTATTTCACGCCCCTGGAAAAATTCAGCTATTTCCTTGAGCTCAAGCTGTGACTTGGGCTCGCCCAGCTCACGACCTGTCTTCTCTTTAAAAGCCGCGCGAATATCTTCACGCTCAAACCAGTCTTTACGATAGAACCAGCCATTCGCATCACCCATTGCAGGCAGTGCGTAGTAATTAGGCGTACCTTTGGGCCAGGTTGAGTAAGCGTAGACAGTCGCTGGTGCGAAGTCGTCCATGCTGATGCTTTCGGCATCGAAGAAGTCATTGAGCTTGACGTAATGACCGTTCTCGGCGCCACCACCTATCCACTGACTGTCGCCGATAAGCAGATCGCACAGCTGTCCGCCGGAGTTCAGTTCGTTGAGCATGCGATCGGCAAAGTTAGGCCACGGTACAAATTCGAAGCTCATGTTATGGCCGCTTTCTGCCTCGAACTCTTTACTGAGTTCAACCAGCGCGTTGGCCGGATCCCATGCAGCCCAGCACAGCGTTAGATCGTCAGCCATAGCCGGCGCGGACAGCAAACCACCGCCCAAAGCCAGTACGGGTAATCCTAAATATCTCTTCATAGTGTGTTCCCCTCCGGAGAAGTCGAGTTGACCGCCACATGCGGCCAACGGCTGAAACGCCAGAGCAGACGGCCTCTGACAGCGGATTCACACTTTTGAGGTACGTACCTCAAAAGATGTGGTAAACTATACCGGTACTTGATGTTCACGTCCACCGGCAATTTTTCAATTCTCAACCCATGCGTCCTACCACACACGACATAGCCAAAGCAGCCGGTGTTAGTCTGGCGACCGTTGACCGGGTAATTAATGAAAGGCCCGGTGTTCGCGACCGCACCATTGAAAAAGTCAAACAGGCCATTGAAAGCCTTGGCTATGTGCGCGATGTTTCTGCGGCGAATCTTGCCCGGCAACGCACTTATCGCTTCGTCTTTGCCGTGCCCGATGCCTATAGTGAATTCACCGAGTTGCTTCACCAGACTATTGCAACCGTGGCAGGTACCGCGCATGTCGAGCGAACCGAAATAAGCACACTGCCGATTCCGGCAGACGATCCGCACGCGCTGGCAGCGGTGTTAAACCAACTGGATGCAGATACAGTTGACGGGGTAGCGCTGATGGCCCCGGAAACACCCCATGTTCGTGATGCGCTGATGCGACTCACTGAAGCCGGAGTGGCAGTGGCTGCACTGGTATCGGACCTGCCCAATACCAGCCGCAATTTTTTTGTGGGCATCGATAACATCGCAGCAGGTAAAACTGCCGGTAAGTTAATGGGGCGCTTTGTCACCGGAGACAGCGGCTCTATCATCGTATTAACCAACTCTATGCAGGCCACAGACAGCATTGAAAGGCGACTGGGCTTTGATGAAGTGATCAACACGCAGTTTTCTCACCTTACCGTGTTGCCGACTCTCGAGGCACATGGTGACCCCGACAGGGTTACCCGTCTGGTCAATGCCGCGTTTAAACAACGACGTGATATTTGTGGCATTTATTCGCTCTCCTCCGGCAACCGTTCTTTAACCGGGTGCCTTACTCAATTGAAGCCCGCCCTGCGCCCCGTGACCATTGTGCACGAACTGACCACCCATACCGAACGTGCGCTTCAACAGGGCACAGTGGACGCAGTGATAACGCAGGATGTCGGACACATTGTCCGAAGCAGCCTGCGGTTGTTACGTTCACATACAGACCAGATCAACATTAACCCCGCACAGGAAAGAATTCGTATCGAGATCATGTTGAAAGAGAATCTGCCATAAACTGTGCTATTAGTGTTTCCCCGGTTGCGGCTGCCTGTTTAACACGGTTAAAACTTTACCCACGCGGAGTTACGGCCTGACGATCTGACACATGCATCGATAAACTGCACGCCTCGCAATCCGTCGTGCACAGTTGGATACAGGACTTCAGCAGGTGCCTGCTTTCCTTCACGTGATGCAACAATGGCATCAGCAGCTTCGCTATAAATATTGGCAAACCCTTCAAGGTAACCTTCAGGGTGACCGGGGGGTATACGACTCATGCGTGCCGCAGCATCTCCCGCACCGGCGCCGTTACGGGTGAGCAGACGTTTGGGCTCGCCGAAGGGTGTGTACCACAGGTAGTTAGGATCTTCCTGTGCCCATTCAATGCCGCCTTTGTCACCGTAGATTCGGACTTTCAACGCGTTTTCATTGCCCGGTGCTACCTGGCTTGCCCATAACATACCTCGCGCACCACCTTCGAAGCGCAACATGACATGAGCGTTGTCATCGACCCTGCGACCATCGACAAAGGCCTGAATATCTGCCGCCAGGCTCTCTGCCTGCAGACCACTGATAAAACAGGCCAGATTAAACGCATGCGTACCGATGTCACCGGTACACCCGCCGGCACCCGAACGCTGAGGGTCTGTTCGCCACTCCGCCTGTTTGAAGTTCTGCTCGACTGTCAGCCAGTCCTGCGGGTATTCAACCTGAACAACACGAATGTTGCCAAGCTCACCGTTTGCAACCATTTCACGGGCGTGGCGCACCATCGGGTAACCCGTGTAATTATGCGTCAGTACAAACAACGCGCCTGACTTTTCTGCTGCCGCCACCAGCTTTTTTGCATCCGGCAGAGTCGAGGTTAAGGGTTTATCGCAAATAACATGAATACCACGCTTTAAGAACTCTACAGAGGCCTGATAATGCACATGATTCGGGGTCACGATAGACACCGCCTCGATACCGTTCTTTAAACGCGCCTCTCTGATGGCCATCGACTTGAAGTCATCATAGATACGGTCTTCAGCAAGCCCGAGTGCCTGCCCTGACGCCTGTGACTTTTCGGGCGTGGAAGACAATGCACCTGCCACGAGCTCGTAGCGATCATCGATACGGGAAGCGATTCTGTGTACGGCACCGATAAACGCATCGTTACCGCCGCCTACCATACCCAGCCTGATACGACTGCTCACGCCGTTATCGTTTTGGTTACCTTCTATAGCCATGTGTCGTGTCCTTGTGGCTGATCAGGAAATGCCGAGCATTTTTTTGTTTGCCGCTTCGTCGGTACCGCCGTCGGCAAAGTCATCGAACGCCCGCTCGGTAACGCGGATAATATGATCAGCAACGAAGGCTGCTCCTTCACGTGCGCCGTCTTCCGGATGCTTTAAACAGCATTCCCATTCAACCACTGCCCAGCCATCAAAGTCATTGGCCGCCATCTTCGAGAAAATCGCACCGAAATCCACCTGCCCGTCGCCCAGTGAACGAAAGCGCCCTGCCCGGTCAGTCCATGACTGATAACCCGAATATACCCCTTGTCTGCCGGTTGGATTGAACTCGGCATCCTTGACATGAAACATACGTATACGGTCTTTGTAGATGTCTATGTTATCGATGTAATCAAGACACTGAAGTACATAGTGAGACGGGTCGTACAACATATTGCAGCGGCTATGATTATTCAGTCGTTCAAGAAACATTTCGAAGGTCACCCCATCGTGAAGATCTTCACCGGGATGAATTTCATAACAAACATCGACACCGCATTCATCAGCATGATCAAGAATCGGCTTCCATCTTTTTGCCAGCTCATCAAACGCCGTTTCTATCAGTCCGGCGGGTCGCTGCGGCCATGGATACACATACGGCCAGGCGAGTGCACCGGAGAAGGTTGCGTGTGCGTCTATGCCAAGGTTTTTCGAGGCTGACAGGGCTTTTTTTACCTGATCAACCGCCCATGCCTGTCTTGCCTGCGGGTTACCATGTACCGAAGGATCGGCAAAGCCGTCAAACGCGGTATCGTATGCCGGATGAACCGCCACCAGCTGCCCTTGCAGATGGGTAGACAGCTCGGTTATCTCAACGCCATTGTTGCGCGCTACCCCCCGCAACTCCTCACAGTAGTCTTTAGATTCCGCGGCTTTTTCCAGATCAATAAGCCGTGCGTCCCAACTGGGTATCTGCACTCCTTTGTAGCCACAGTCCGCCGCCCATTTGGTAATGCTGTCCCATGAATTAAACGGCGCATCGTCTCCGGCAAACTGTGCAAGAAATAAAGCGGGCCCTTTGATGGTTTTCACGATTGATGTCCTCCGGAAAATTTAGCTTTTAATTATTCGATTCAATACAGTCGCAACACTGATAGCTGCCGGCGCCGCGAGGTTTTAGCTGACCGAGGCACATTTGCTGTCACACTTTTTGGATTGAATTTGCCTGCAAAAAGAATTTTCTATCCCCTCGATAATTGATTGGACAAGCGCTTATAGAAACACGCGAGTGGCACCCAATCAGCCGTGATAGCTCGAATACTAAGTAACGATTGCGCGCAAGTCGAGCATTTTTTTTACCCCCGAAAAAATTACCTGTCTGACGAAGAACCAGTGCTTTAGGCCCTTTTCAGCTGCCTTTCGGTTTGTAACGCCAGCCGGCACAGCCCAAATCCGGGCAGCCGGCGACATGACGCGCAGGGGAATGGTTACAACAGCCCTTTGTCACCCAGCACAGCAATCTCGTGCATGAGTGCCCGGTTTGCGTAACGGGCAAGTGACAGATCATCGCTGTACGATTCGACCTGATCACCGGTCACCAGCGATGCCACCAGTTCTCCAGTGGCACACGCTGCCATCGAACCGAATCCTGACAGTCCGGTTGCCAGCAGATAGCCCGGCACATCAGTGTTGCCGATCAGCGGCCAGTTCTCATCGGTCATTGTGTAGAAACCACCGTAGTGAACAGAACGTCCCGGAAAAGCACCCACATAGCGCTGCAACCCGGGATGCAGGCGACTGGCGCCTCGCAGTACGATTTCCGGGAACTCATCATTGAGCACAGGCTCACGCACTGCCCGACTTGCTTCAGTGTTAAATGCCCAGCCAAGCTTTACCCACTGCCCCTGTCCTTCGGGTCGACAATGAATCGCCCCCGGCATGGTGCCTGTGTAAAACTGCATTGCTTTATCAGCAGATAACAACGCCCGTTCTTCGTCGGACCAGGACAGCGCTATAGGATCAAGATCGATCGTAAACGGCAGTGCTCTCGGAATAACACCAGCGCTGTCTTCAAACGACACCTTCTGCTGCAACACATTGCTTAATGGCAGTGACACGCCAAGCATTTGCGAAAGCGCTATCGCAAAAGGGCCTGCTGCATTGACCATATATTGACAGCGCAGCACTGTGGTTTGATTGTTTGAAGTAATGTCGATTTTAAAATTGTCATCACGCTCAACACCGACCACTTTGCCACTTATTCGATCACCGTTTAACTGTGCATATTGCTCCAGCATCGTGTTGGCAAGCAGCTGACTGTCCAGCGCCCCGCCACGACGAATATGCACAAGAGTCTGCGCGTGCTGACCGAGCTGCGGATAACAGTTACCGATAAGTGTTTTCCCCTGAAGCACATCAACTCCATCGACACTGTCTTTCTCTATAGAGTGCATCGAACGATGAAAGCGAACTGCACGACCGAAGGTAGCGTTTAGATTATCCAGCAGTGCATCAGGATGCTTTGAGGCTGTACACAACAGATACCCGCGAGCGTTTTGTCGCATCGACCTGCCCGAGTGTGACTCGATAGTTTCGAGCAGATCCAGAGACCTGTCGATAAAGCGTTTCATGGTGGGATGGGGCCACCAGTTACGATAGTTTTCGCCCGAGTGAGCCGAGGTCAGCGTCAGCGGGGCGTGACTGTCGATCAACGTCACCTTTAACCCGGGTGAAAACTGTTTAAGGTAATACGCGCAGGCAACCCCCACAGACCCCGCCCCTACGACTGCAACATCAGTATATTTCATGAGTCAACCTGCCGAATTACACGAATCATTTTCCACAGTACAGGTTAACACTCTGGTATCGCCTGTGCAGACGCTATCAGAAGCCGTGTTGCTGACGATGATCCGGGACAGGCTTCAGCGGCACCGGTGCACGTACTGAGGTAGAATCGTGCTATGCAAATAAACAAGCTTGATCACGTTAACGTACGCACCGCTCAACTCGATGTCATGATTGACTGGTATTCAAATGTCCTCGGTTTGAGAAACGGTGAGCGTCCGCATTTCCCCTTTCCCGGTGCGTGGATGTATTCCGGCGATCACCCGTGTGTTCATCTGGTCGGCGTCGATGGCAACGCCGGAGCAGGCGCTGAGACAGCACTGAAACTTGAACATTTTGCGTTTGCAGCCAGTGGACTGCAAGCCTTTGAAGCGCGCCTGCAATCCCGTGGTCAAGAGTTCAGAAGGTCGGAGTTATCCGAGGCAGGTCTGGTGCAGATAAACGTATGGGACCCGGACGGCAACCACATCCATCTAGACTTTCCAATCAATGAGTAACAGCAAGTTCGGCACGGGCTTTAACCGGGCGTTTCAGGAAGAAAAGCTGAGCCTCGGTCTAATTTTTCCGATTGAATCGCATGAGAGTCCCGTACCGGACATGAACAATCAGGTCGCACTGGCACAGCTGGCTGAGCAACTCGGCTATGCTTCACTGTGGTCTCGCGATGTACCCTTACTCGACCCGAGCTTCGGTGATGCCGGCCAGATGTATGACCCATGGGTGTGGCTAGGCTATATCGCAGCGCAGACCCGAACGATAGCGCTTGCCACCGGCTCCATAATTCTTCCGCTGCGCCCGCCGGTCGATCTGGCCAAAGCAGCTGCATCAGTCGATCAACTTTCAGGTGGCAGACTGATACTCGGCGTGGCAACCGGTGACAGACCGGTCGAATATTCGGTCTACGGAACCGACTTCGATTCCAGAGATGAAACCTTTCGCAATGCCTTGCTGTTTATAAAGCAACATACGCATCGCATACCGGGCTGGGATGATCAAATGGCAGTCAAGTCAGGTAATCTGGACCTGCTGCCCAAGAGCGTCAGCGGCGATATACCATTGCTGGTCACCGGAAGAAGCCGACAGACAATGCAATGGATAGCGGAACACGCTGACGGCTGGCTGATGTATCCGCAACCGGCTGAACAACAACAAAAAGTATTAACCCTCTGGCGCGAATCGCTGAAGCAGGCTCAGCAGCAGTGGAAACCGTTTGCCCAATCGCTTTATATCGATTTAACCGACGACCCTGACCAGCCTGCAAGCCGTATTCATCTGGGCTATCGGTGCGGCAGACATTACCTGACACAACACCTGCAGGCACTGTGTCAGTGCGGCGTTAATCATGTGGCATTTAATCTGAGATTTTCTACCCGGGCGGTTGATGAAGTCATGCAGGAAATCGCAGAATATGTCATGCCGGAGTTTCACGGGCATTCATCTGCATGACTGATGAGAAGCCGGCGTTCAAAAGATAATTGGTATTGAGTAGAGGTACTGTCAAATCTGCTGACAGCGCCTGAGGCGCGTTTGACGCTGTAGAGTTTCGTCGGGTTTTGTTGATCGTCTCGTGAATGAAGCAAAGCAGGATAAGCATCGAATCACTGCTAACAAACGGTAGCTTCATTATCGGGCAAATGACAGGTGCAGCCACAGCATGTGACAACCGAGCATTGCCGGACAAACCGTGACGGGCTAGCTTTCAGCGCGCTTGGTGCAGTCCACTGCTATAAGACACTCCGGCTGCCGCCGGAGCGCTATCCGACGTTATGCGTAAGCACTTGTTTCAGCAAAGTCAGATCCACTTTATCACCGTATCTGAGCTTCAAACCCTGAAAGTAGGTATTCACCTGATTGCGTCCGGTTTCCTTGGCAACATACAGACACTCATCTGCACGCTCAAAAAGCTCTTTCTGACTGACGCAGTCTTTCGGTGCACACGACACACCTATAGACACCGTAACGGACATATCTTTGCCTTCGTAGTTCACGATGTGGCCTTCAACTTTGCGTCGATAGGACTCCATCAGCTCGGCGGCTTCCTCCGGTTCTGTATTCGGCATTAACATACAGAATTCTTCACCACCGTAGCGGAATACCAGGTCACCACTACCGGGTCTGATGCAACTTTCCATCACACGCGCGACTGTTTGCAGTACGGCATCTCCTGCTTTGTGGCCATGTGTATCATTAAACTTTTTGAAATGATCGATATCAGATACAGCAAGACACAGCGGCGCACCGGTTGCTCTGGCGATTTCTATCTCACCAGCCAGTGTATCTTCGAAATGGCGAGTGTTATAAAGACCCGTCATTTGATCTGTAATAGATTTATTATAAAGCCGGCTCTTGTGCAGATTCACCGCAGCCTGATCAGCCAGCCCCTGACATAGACTCACGTCCTCTTCAGTGAAACGACCAATCCTGTCGAGCACCAGAACACCATCGTCATTGGAGCGTACCTTATTGGTCATGACGATCACCCCTTCGAGGTCATCACCACGCATCAGTGGCACACAGCAAATACAGTAAACAACGTTTTTTCCAACCTGCTCGATATTGTTTTTATCATTGCGGCGGATAGGTGTTCTTTGCGCTGCACAAAGTCCGGCTATACCCTCACCGAGATTAAATGACTTGGTGCTGGTAATACCATTGTTAATATCATCACGAACATGACGCGGAATATTACCCCATACCACACGAATTTCGAGCTTACCTGTATTTTTGTTGAGCAACATCAGGTTGCCCTTTTGTGCGCTGACCGCCTCTACAGCAGTAGACAAAGTCTCTATACACAGGCGTTTAAAGTCATTGACGTTAGCGAGTTGCTGATTCACATCGTACAAGGTTTGAATATTGCGCAATATAGTCTGATTCTTCTCGTACTTGAGTGTCGAATCAATATTGGTGGTGGCAATCGATGCCAGCTCCTGCAGGAAAGGAAATTCCTCTTCACTGATCTGCGAGCCATCGGCTTTTTCACCGAGCGTCATCACACCGAGCACTTCGCCGTTTTTGATCAGCGGACACCAGATGTCAGACCGGAGTATCCCCAGATGCCATTGATACCATGCAGTATCAAATCGAGGATCGCGCTGAAGGTCACGCACACTGAAAACATTACCCTGCCGGATAATCTGCCACAGCAATCCGTTATCCTGTGGAAACTTGAACATAAACAACGATTCGGTCGTACCATCGCTGAGCGGAAACTCGGTGGGCAGACCGGAGAAAGCCTTTACTCTGTAGTAGTTGCGGCCGGGCTCAAGATCATCACGCAGTAACACGGTACTGTTGACTGCACCGTATTTTTCCCTGACCACTGACATAAAATTATCCAGCAGCTCTTTCAGGTTAAGAATGTTGCCGAATCCTTTCCCGGACTGCAGCAGTGCGCGCATCTCGAAAATCAGAATATCCTGATGGATAGCCTTCTTGCGATAGTAGTCGAGTTCATCTTCAACCGTACTTGGATCACAGCCACGAACCGGCTCACGGACTGGAAATACTTCAGAAATGTTTTCATCGTTAGCCACTGACGGTGACTCGATTTCACTGGTTGAATCATCCTGATCGTATTGGTATTCCGCTTCTTTCGGTATGGCCAAAATTATTTCCCCGATCAAACCGGGCCGCTCACAGACCTTTTTAATAAAAGTGAACGGCCATTAAAATTTCTGTCTTTTCACAACGCTACCGGTATCCGGCAAAAACCTGTCCGGTGTGCGCCGCCCGCGCCGTACAAACCACGGGCGCTCGCGGCCCGACCGCAAACACTGACGCACAGGCGCAGCGGCAGACTGAGTTGCGATTTACGACACTGCAGACAAGTAATCGGACGCAGAAGGTATTAGTTGAGTGAACCGGGCACGTGAGCAGGCTTCCGCCGGTGTACCCGCAGCAAACCCGGTTTGATCACATCCACACGTTTTTAAGCCGCATTCGAAGGAGGTCCCGGCAATTTTTTAGTAGTACACTCCACTCGACCTCGTCAAGCCTGAAACCCTCCCGGAGCCATTGCATGCATCTCGCTCGTTTTCCACGCCGTTTTCTTGCTCATTTGCCAACCCCTCTCGAACCGCTGCCAAGACTGTCAGCCGAACTGAACGGGCCTGAAATCTGGATAAAACGCGACGATTGCACGGGATTGTCGACCGGCGGCAACAAAACCCGAAAGCTTGAGTTCCTGATGGCCGAGGCCGAACTGCAAAAAGCCGACATGGTGATGACCCAGGGTGCGACACAATCCAACCATGCCCGCCAGACGGCCGCATTTGCAGCCAAACTCGGCATGCAGTGCCACCTGTTGCTGGAGGACCGGACCCATTCCAACAACAGCAATTACAACCACAACGGCAATGTCATCCTCGACCATCTGCACGGGGCCACCACTGAGAAATACCCGGATGGCCTGGACATGAATGCCGAGCTTGAAAAAGTCGCTGAGCGTTATCGTGCCGAAGGTAAAAACGTGTACACCATTCCAGGTGGCGGTTCTAATACCACCGGCGCGCTGGGCTATGTGAACTGTGCCTTTGAATTACTTGCCCAGTGCAATGCGCAGGGACTCAAGATCGATCACATCGTCCACGCTACCGGCAGCGCCGGCACACAGGCCGGTCTCATCACCGGACTCAAGGCAATGAACGCCGGCATCCCGTTACTTGGTATCGGTGTGCGGGCCCCCAGAGAAAAGCAGGAAGAAAGCGTCTACAAGCTTGCCTGTGCCACCGCAGAGAAACTGGGTTGTGAAGGTGTGGTTGCTCGCGAAGACGTGATTGCCAACACAGACTACGTCGGCGACGGTTACGGCATTCCTACCGAAAGCGGCCTTGAGGCCATTGCCATGTTTGCCGAACTCGAAGCCATACTGCTGGACCCGGTCTATTCAGCCAAAGGGGCGGCAGGCTTTATCGACCTCATTCGAAAAGGCACATTTACAAAGGACCAGCGAGTGGTATTCCTGCATACCGGCGGGGCCGCCGCCCTGTTTGGCTATGACGGTGCGTTTGATTTTAAACAACGCTGGGTTGCTTCATGATGATTGTATAGCAAACACCGGTTTTCACAGAGATCACATCAGGAAGTCCCGACGGGTTGATATTGTTCAACCCGAACAACAAGGATTTCAGCATAGCAACCCTACTCTATAAGACGATGGCGGATAGACACCGGCGTAACGCGCCAACTGATACGATGATCGGCGCACCTCTGTTGCAAAGCAATTCGGGGAAAAACGGGCAATTTAATGCTGCGAGTGGGACCGGAGTTGTAGCGAAGTAGCCAGCCTTATACTGCCTTATTGCGGAATTGCGGTGACTGATAGACGAGTATTTTTTTATACCCACCTATTTAAATGACTGTGATCCGTCGATTTCCGCTCGGCGTCCGGGTCCATTCATGATCGACTCACCACCTTTTTTTAAAATTATAATCCCGGTAATCAATACTCTATAGAGAGAGCTTCCAGTGCGCTGACTACCGCTTCGATGCCTTCCACTTTAACGGCATTGATGCCGGTGTTTTTCGCGCTGTCGATATTTAGCTGGTTATCGTCAAAGAACAAAATATTCTCCGGACGGGTATTCAGATGATCAATAACGTAGTGAAAGGCTTGGTGATCAGGTTTTGCTAATCCCATTATGTGCGACGCAAAATGATAATCGAAACACGGGCGCAGTTTCATTTCATTCATCTTTCTCTCCCAATGTAAAACATTAGAGTTAGAAAATAGCGCTAACACGTATTTAGCTTTCAGCCTTTTGAGAAGCGGTATCGCCCCGGGGAATGGTGCCTCAGGCAGTGCAGAGAAATAGTGCAGAAACGCCTCTTTACTTACCTCCAGGTTCAGCTCCCTTATTACCTGATCACAGAATTCCTCGACTGGCAAATTTCCAGATTCAAATTGTTTAGGTGCTGCTGAGGAAAGCCATTTCTCCCAGATATCAGTGGGAATCGTATTTTTGCTGAACCATTCCGGCTTTAACGGAGTGCCGCGCAGTTTGACGACGACACCACCAAGATCAAATACTATGTGAGTAATTTTGTTCATATCAAATACTACAGATTGATTTCCAATCGTACACTATTTGTAGAAATCCTGAATACACCTCATCATTGTGATTACTGTTTTCCACATCCATCGGGCACGCAATTTCACCCGACTCTTCATTTATTTATCGCTAACGGCTAATGCTGCACTAATCATTTTTATTTCGCAAAACAAGCGTGACATTCATGATGCAATGCGTAACTACAGGCCGTTGATCGACGACTGTAAAGCCAATAGGCAATCACAATTCTTTGCACGCGAGCTAACAATCTAACAAAGCCCTTGCTCGGCCAGATAGCGCACAAAGACCAATGCCAGACTTTCACGACGCGAATTGTCCGGCCAAACTGCATAGATACCCAGCGGACTGAGTTCCCAGTCCGGTAGTAAACGTCTGAACTTACCTTCCCTGATACCACGCTCGGCCAGAAATGATGGCAGCACTGCGGCACCTGCGTTTTCTTTACATAAATGGTAAACCGCATCAATGCTGTCGACTTCTATTTGCGATTTCACATTGACTGACTCTTTTTCACCGTCAGGCGACAGGAATGCAAGCTTTTCGGGTTGCTGCATAAAACGAATCCATTGCCAGCCGGATAAATCCAACGGACGTTCCGGTACTTTATGCTCTTGTGCGTACTCTGTACCGGCAACGAGCCAGCGCTGGCCGGTTGAAAACTTGCGAGACATGAGCGCACTGTCTTCGAGCCATCCGACGCGAATTTTGACATCGAAACCCTCTTCAATTGCAGGCAACAGACGATCGGTGTAGGTAACCGAAAATTTCACGTTACGATAGCGCTTTGAAAAACCGACAATCGCAGTGTTCAGCGGGCCGGACGCCAGAAATGCCGGTATTGAGATTCGCAGGTTTCCACTGGGTTCTTTGCTTAGAGCGTTCAGCTCGTTCAAACCCTCATCGACGCTACGGAGCATGTCGGAGGTGTGATCGTGTAATACTTTGCCTTCGTTGGTGAGCGATATTTTTCTGGTACTTCTATACAGCAGTGTTACACCCAGTGATTCCTCTAGTTCGGATACGATTGCACTTACCCTGGACGGCGCCAGCCCGAGTTCTTTCGCCGCGCCGCGGAAGGATCCTTCCTGCACCACATACGCGAATATCGCCATAGGTCGTAGTTGTTCAATCATGGTTTGTCTTAACTGGCTTAATCGTTGGCGAAACGATCATTTACCGTTTCGGCTCAGGTAAATATCATCGCACCGCGACCCGTCATTCTAAGCCACCGGGCTATGCAATCACACTGTACTTCGCTATCGCTGCCCGCAAATCGCTGACTTTCTTCCCGGAGGTTTCAGCCCGCCTGCACTGAATGTGAGTTCCGCCTTCAATTGATTCCGGCAGGCAATTCTGCTGCGAGACGGCAATTGAACACGACGCATGCACCTCTGATACGCCAGTGGCCAGTACGTTGACCACATTGCCCCCGTGCAAACCGCTACCGGGCATAATGCTCAACCTGCCGTTCGCATGTTTGTGCATCACCGCAATGGTGTGCAGACCGCCAATGGCGGTTAGCTGCCCGCCGGACGTCAGTACTCGTTCAAAGCCAAGAGCCACCGCATCGTCAATGGCTTTCAACGGATCGCTGACGACATCAATTACTCTATGCAAAGTACACGACAACCCTTGTGCGTGGCTGCAGAGACGAGAGAGTATTTCGAGGTCGAGCCCGCCATTTTCCGCCTGTGCGCCGAGCACCACCCCTGTGAGACCCGCCGCTCTTGCCGCATCGATGTCAGCCAGCATGACATCAACATCGGATGGTTGGAATTGAAAATTACCCGACCTCGGTCGAATCATTGCCATGCAGGGGATCGGCAGCGCTGCTGCTGCCTGCATCAGACCGTAAGACGGGGTCAAGCCCCCTTCGGCCAGTGAAGAACATAACTCAATCCGATCGGCACCCCCGCGAACAGCCGCCTGCGCACCTTCCAGAGAATCAACACAAACTTCGAGGGTTACCAACGGGTCAATGTCCGAAATAGGCTTCGGTTAAGCGGGAATCCCCGCGCAGTTCATCGACAGTGCCCTGCGCCTTAATCACGCCAGACTCAAGCACGTAAAGTCGCTCTGCCAGTGTCATGGCAAAGTTAGCATTCTGCTCGGTGATGACAATAGTCGCTCCGAGTTCGTCACGCATTTTCTGCAATGCTTCGGAGATTTCGACACACACTTTGGGTGCGAGCCCAATCGTGGGTTCATCGACCAGCAACAACCTGGGGCTGGTCATCAATGCGCGGCCAAGAGACACCATTTGTCTTTCACCGCCCGACTGAGTGCTGGTTTCCTGTTTGCGACGCTCTTTGAGTCGCGGGAACAGCTTGTTGACCGTTGCAAGATTTTTGTCAATGTCGTCACGGGCAGTGTAAGCACCTACCAACAGATTATCTTCAACACTCATGTACGGGAACAGATTAAATCGCTCGGGTGCATACCCGACACCGCTGGCAACTATTTCGGCACTGCGCTTGCCGGCAAGAGACTCGTTATCCAGGCGCACATCTCCGGTAACAGTGGTCAGCCCCATAATACTGTCGAGCAGGGTTGATTTACCCGCGCCGTTCGCACCGACGATTGCGATGATCTCACCCGCCTCCACCTGCACACTGACATCGTGCAGTGCCTGCGCTTTACCGTAAAAAGCATTCAGGCTGTCTATTTCAAGGAAGGCCATTTACGCCGCTCCTAAATAGGAGGCACGAACATCATGATTGTTCATGACTTCGGTAAAACTTCCCTCGGCTATCTTGCGACCATAGTTAATCGCAATAACCTGATCCACCAGAGGCTCAAGTGCTTTGAGGTCATGGCTTACGATCAGAAAGGTCATACCGTCTTTACGCATTTGCTGAATCAGTGAAGATATCTGTGCTATTTCGGCGACGGTGAGTCCGGCGAATACTTCATCGAGCAGCATCACCCGGGTACCCGTGGCTATGGTTCGAGCCATTTCGAGCTTGCGCAAATCTCCCATTGAAAGTTCCCCGGGAGTACGCTCAAGATCAACTTCAGAAAATCCGACACTGCGGGCGATATCTGCCTCTGCGGTACGGTCGGGTGTTGAAGTGATCATCTTCCAGATATTGTTCGGCATTTTGCCGACACGTATGTTTTCTAACACATTCATTTCGGCAAACGGCCGGGGCACCTGATAGGTACGACTCACCCCCTGTCTGATTCGCTCCGGTGTTGAATGGTTATCAATCGTTTTACCGTAGAGCTCTATTGAACCGGATGTTTGCCTGTGCTCCCCCATGATC
>JAHDHK010000275.1:4430-7686 GCA_020631335.1 Chromatiales bacterium | reverse complement strand
GTATCTTTCATCGAAAGGGTTCCCTGCGGCGCGGCATAGGGAATGTTTAAATCAAGCGGGTTGGCAATGGCTGCAGTCTCGGGCAGGTGTTCCATCAGCCACTGACGGCTTTTTTCTGTAGGCACCGGCAACGCAATGCCCAGTTGCGCACATCGAGTGGCAGCAAGGCCGTTTAATCCCCCGGAATAAGACACTATAGACAAGCGGTTGCCCTGTGCCACACCTGCCGTGGTAATCAATTTTAGGGTTTCCACCAGCGCCTTGGGTGAACTGACTTCAACGATTCCATAGCGTTTCTTGAATGCATTCCACAAGTCGCGCTCTACCACCATTGAGGCAGTGTGACTTTGCGCCACTGCCGCGCCTGCAGCCTGATCACCGCCTTTGAGCGCAATGACAGGCACACCGTCAGCCAGCGCGTGATAACACGCCAGTCCAAGTGCGTTACCATCATTAATGCCTTCAATGTATAGACCGATGGCTTTGATTCGTTTATCCGCAACCATGGAGCGGATTAGCTCAGCCATAGAGGTGACAGCCTGATTACCTATAGAAATCGCATACCCCAGCGGGAACGCGATCTCAATGCCTGTCATGCCGATCAGCAATGCGCCTGACTGTGAGATGATGGCAGCCGCAGGCCCGTTTTGCCTTTCGCAATGGTTGTCATCCCCCCAGACAAAGGCTCCGGAAAACTGATTCATCAGCCCCATGCAATTGGGCCCGAGCAACGGCATCTCAGAAGCCGCCGCTACCAGCCGCCGCTGGCGCGCCCGTCCTTCGTCAGTGTTGAGTTCCGCAAACCCTGAAGACATCACCACCGCACCACCGCAACCGGCTGCCGCGAGTTCGGCAACCACATTCACCGAACGCTCGGCAGACAAACCGACAACCGCGGCATCGGGCACTTCGGGTAAATCCGCTACACTTGCAAAACAATCAATGCCCTCGATAGCGTCCCGTACCGGATTAACCACATACAGCCGCCCGCCATATCCTGCCCGTCGGGCCGCACGTATCGGCCCGGAGATCTGCGACCCACCGATATAGACCACGCTGTCGGGCTGCAACAATCGTGATAAGTCTGCCATTACGCACCCAACGGGCGCAGCAGAGCGCGACTGATAATATGACGCTGAATTTCTGAAGTGCCTTCCCAGATCCGTTCAATACGGGCGTCACGCCAGATGCGCTCCAGCGGGAGCTCGTCCATCACCCCCATACCACCGTGTATCTGAATAGCCTCGTCAGCGACCATGGCCAGTACCTCACTGGCTTTGAGTTTTGCCATCGCCATATCGGTATCGCTGCAGCTACCCCGGTCATACTTCCAGCCAGCCTCAAAGGTAAGAAGTTCTGCCGCCTTCATTTCCATCGCCATATCTGCAAGCTTGAACGACACGCCCTGGAACTTACCTATCTTCTGACCGAACTGTTCTCTTTCGGCGGCAAAATGAAGCGCATGGTGAAAGGCACGTTCCGCCCGACCAAGACAGGTGGATGCCACTTGCAGTCGCGTCGCACCCAGCCAGTCGTTCGCGACTTCGAAACCTTTATGCAGTTCACCAAGCATGTTGCGTGATGGCACCCGGCAATTGTCGAACTCCAGAATTGAATTGCTGTAGCCGCGGTGCGAAACGTTATTGTAACCGTCACGAACATTGAAACCGGGGGTGCCTTTATCGACGAAGAAAGACGTGATGAGCTTTTTCTTTCCTCTGGGTGTGTCTTCTTCACCGGTAGCCACATATACAATCGTAAAATCTGCGATGTCGGCGTGAGAAATAAAATGCTTGGTGCCATTAATGATCCAGTCATCGCCGTCGGCTTTGGCAGTCGCCTTCATTCCACGAAGATCGGACCCGGCACCGGGTTCTGTCATCGCCATACAGTCCCATTTTTCGCCGCGAACACAGGGCAAAAGATATTTTTCCCTTTGCTCTACAGTACCGGCACATAAAATATTCGACGGTCGGGCTACACCTGTCCAGTGCAGTGCATAGTTGGCTTTACCCAGCTCTTTCTCGTAAAGCAGCCACGTCAGTGTGTCGAGGCCCGCCCCACCGAACTCTTCGGGAATATTTGCGGCATACAAACCCGCCTCTATGGCCTTCGCCTGAATAGTCTTAACGACATCCATATCGAGCCGGCCCGATTTTTCTACCGCGGCCTCAAATGGATACAATTCATTTTCAACGAATGATCGTGTGGTATCGACGATCAGCTGCTGTTCTTCAGTCAGTGCAAAATGCATGGTATGTCCCGCAAGTAAAACCTATTTAGCCGCACTGATTTGCTGCCACTGCTCATCAGACAGGCTCTCTGGTTTCGGCAGGGCGCTTTGTGCGCTATGGAGTTCAGTGAGTGCTTTGAGTATCTGTGAGCCCGGTTCACACGAACGTCGGCTCTGAAGCGACACATGAATCAAAAGCTGGTTACAGGTAGACAGCAATGTGTCACCGCGAAACATCTCATGGTACAGGCGAAGCTTTTTGCCACTGGCCAACAATACCTGCGTGCGTACTGAGACTTCATCGCCGGCGTGAGCTTCCTGCCGATAGGTGATGTGATTATCAACGGTAAAATAGGAAAGACCGGCTTTTATATAGTGTTCGTCAGCGCCAACCATTGCCATGACCACATCACCGGCATCTGAAAATACCTGTCCGTATCTGCTTTCGTTCATGTGGCCGTTATAGTCGGTCCAGTCAATGGGAATAACCCTGTTTATGGTGGAAAGCGGTTTGGTGATGTCCGCAGGCAGTGCCGGCTTTTTTGCTGAATCATCGCTGCTGAGAATGGCACCGGCACCCCAGTTGCGTGCTTTCAAAGCACGCATCATTGCGACCAGATTATCATCGCGTATTCTCTCGAGCTCGCGAATTGAATGCTGACCGGACTGTTGATCGGACTGACTGGCAATGGTTTCTACCAGCTCATCGGTGAGCTCCGGGACGTCCATCAGTTTTGTCCATGGCCATGATAAACACGGACCGAACTGCTCGATAAAGTGCTTCATCCCCGCCTCACCACCGGCTATTCGATAGGTTTCGAACAATCCCATTTGCGCCCATCGCAGTCCGAAACCGTAACGGATGGAGTCGTCAATTTCCTGAGTGGTAGCAACACCATCTTTAATCAGCCATAACCCCTCTCGCCAGACTGCTTCGAGAAACCGGTCAGCGATATGGGCGTCTATTTCTTTTCGCACAATCAAAGGCGCCATACCCAGCGACTGCAGAATGGATTTGGCTTT
>JAHDHK010000275.1:0-4420 GCA_020631335.1 Chromatiales bacterium | reverse complement strand
TCTCTCCTACCAATTCGACCAAGGGTAACAGGTACACCGGGTTGAATGGATGTGCGACAAAAATTTGTGCGGGTGTTAAGGCCCCCTGCTGTAACTCTGAAGGTTTGAATCCCGATGTCGATGATGCGAGCAGTGCATCGGCTTGACAGTGCTCCTGAATCTCGGCAAAGACGACGTGTTTGATATCCAGTCTCTCGGGAACACTTTCCTGTATCCATTGCGCATCGGCGACCGCATCGGCAATGTTAGATGCAAAGCTTATCGAGCCTTCACGCATCACACGGTGGTCACTGAGCGCCGGCAAAGAGCGACGTGCGTTATCCAGCACTTCACCGATTTTGCGTTCAGCCTGTGGGTCGGGATCGCATATCACTACATCCCATCCGTTTAATAAAAAACGGGCAGCCCAGCCGCCGCCGATTACCCCACCCCCTATAATTGCAGCGGTGTGATTCATACCGCTGGTGCCCGTTTGGTCAGGTTCAATCTGCGGCGAACCTCATCAGGGCCGATGATACTTGCACCAAGCTTCTCGATTATGCCAACAGCGTTTTCCACCAGTTGTGCATTGGTGACCAGGTTGCCTTTGCCCAGCATTAAGTTGTCTTCCAGACCTACGCGCACGTTACCCCCGGCCAGCACCGCCGCTGCCACGTACGGCATCTGGTTTCTGCCCAGTGAAAATGCCGACCACTCCCACTCTGCCGGTACGTTATTTACCATGGCCATGAATGTGTTCAGATCATCCGGTGCACCCCAGGGCACCCCCATACAAAGCTGCACCAATGCATCTGGTTTTAATACTCCTTCAGTGACAAGCTGCTTTGCAAACCATAAATGCCCGGTATCAAACGCTTCAATTTCGGGCTTCACACCAAGTTCAGTCATCATGCTGCCCATCGCACGCAACATACCGGGCGTATTAGTCATCACATAGTCTGCTTCGGCAAAATTCATGGTGCCGCAATCAAGTGTGCAAATCTCCGGCAGACACTGACGCACATGCTCCATACGTTCGGCAGCACCAGCCATGTCTGTGCCCTGTTCGTTTAACGGTAATGGTGATTCGGTCGAACCGAAGACCATGTCCCCCCCCATACCGGCGGTAAGATTCAAAACTACATCTACGTCCGCGTCGCGGATACGTTCAGTGACCTCGCGGTAGAGCGCAAGCTCACGCGATGGTGAGCCGGTCTGCGGATCACGCACATGGCAATGCACCACTGCTGCACCAGCTTTTGCAGCATCGATGGCCGAGTGGGCAATTTGCTCCGGTGACCTGGGCACATGATGAGAGCGATCCTGTGTGGATCCGGACCCGGTCACCGCACAGGTGATAAAGACTTCCCGGTTCATAGCTAATGGCATTGGTGCGCTCCTGTTTTTCGCTATTGTGGTCCAGAATTTTCGAAGTATTTGACTTTATGCGAAGCTTTATTGTCATATAACGAAATGAGACGCCCACCAGTCAAAATCAGCATCCTGGTTCTGGATGAGTCCACCATGCTTACCGTGGCTTCAGTCATCGATCCGATGCGTGCAGCTAACCGACTCGCTGGCAGCGATCTGTTTCAATGGCAGCTATTCGCATGTGCCGGTCGAGATATATCGTTGACCGGTGATGTCACCATGGTCGCGAATGACACCTTCAACGATGCTTGTGCCGGCGATGTGCTGTTGCTTATCGCCAGTTTTAATCAACGCAAAAATGCCGCGGCAGCCACTATCCAGACACTGCGACGGGTCGCAGGCAAATTTTCAGTTATCTGTGGCATAGAGGCCGGTACCTGGCTACTGGCACGAGCCGGCCTGGTGACAACCCACCGCGTCACCACCCACTGGGAGGATTTTGAAAACCTGGCGCAGCAATATCCATCGCTCTCAGTGGTATCAGACCGGTTCGTCATTGACGGTAAATTTCGCACTTGTGGTGGAGCAAACCCGGCACTCGACATGATGCTTGAATTGATCGCTGACTACTACGACCGTGTCACTTCACTGCAGGTCGCCAGTGTTTTTATCTACGATCAGTCGCACACGGCAGCAGATGCTCAACCGGTGCATTCACTGGGTTTATTAAAAAAGCGGGAGCCTCGAATAGCGGAGGCTATGCGGATAATGGAAGAAGCCATTGAAGAGCCAATTGCCATCGGCGTCATCAGTACACAACTTAATTTATCCACTCGTATGCTGGAGCAACTGTTCCGGCGTCATCTGAACAAAACCCCATCCGAATATTATTTATTGCTGCGCCTGACGGCCGCCAGAAAAATGATTGTGGACAGCAATTACACCATACAACAAATTTCGGTCCTCACCGGATTTTCAAGCCAGTCATCCTTTTCACGGGCATTTAAAAAAGTCTATCAGCTTAGTCCCCGCAAGCTGCGCCCGTAGACTCTGAAAGCAGCACCACCGGCAGAATCAGGCAGCGGGGATAACCAACCCCAGCAGGCCGAGCAACCCCGACAAAAACAACACCGGCAATACATGCCAGTGTCTTACCAGCAACAGGAAAGCCGCGAGTACCGTTAATACAGCAACAGTCACATTGAAACTTGACAGGTCAGGCGTCCACAGCGTGATGATGCCGGCTTTTTCAGCCGTTACCTGTGAAAACAAAACATGTAACGCAAACCATATTGAAAGATTCAGCATCACCCCCACCACTGCGGCGGTGACGGCTTCCAGAGCTGCCTTCAGTCCCGGATGTTCTGATATCCGTTCAATGAAAGGGGCACCAAGAAAAATCCAGATAAAGCAAGGTACAAATGTCACCCAAAGAGCGACTGCGGCAGCGGCCACTGCCAGACTGACCCCTCCCTGATGGTAGCCGGCAATAAATGCGACAAACTCGGTGACCAGAATAAGTGGTCCGGGTGTGGTTTCAGCCAGTCCAAGCGCATCCATCATTTCCCCGTTACTCAGCCACTGATATTGAATAACGACATCCTGCGCCATATAGGCCAGCACTGCATAAGCACCACCGAAAGTAACCACCGCAAGTTTAGAAAAGAAAATAGCCACTGCAGTCAGTAACTCGTGCCCGCTTATCCACAGATAGCCGATCGGCAACCACCAGCACAGCAGGCCGGTCAGTAAAACCGCTGCAATATAGTTAAGTGGCAATACACGTGATGATAAGGACATCGCAGATGAGTGTCTGCCACTGCGCAGATATCCATACAGACCGGCAAAGAACACAATGAGCGGAAAAGACAGCTGTAAAAAGAAAATGGCAATAAAAGAGATGAGCGTAATTACCAGTGACTCTGCTGACAACGCCATGCGTCGATAGAGGCGCAGTAACGCCTCGAGCACAATAACCAGCACAGCAGCTTTGACGCCGACAAAAAACGCCACTACCAAATCCACATGGCCGTAGGTCATATAGACCCACGCAAGTATCAGTATCACCAACGCGCCTGGCAGTACAAACAATAAACCGGCTGCCAATCCGCCTTTTATACCGAACAGACGCCAGCCAGTGTAGGTAGCCAGTTGCATTGCCTCAGGGCCGGGCAGCAACATACAAAAGCTCAGCCCGCTCAGGAAACGCTTTTCGTCTAACCAGCCTTTCTGTTGAACCAGTTCACGGTGCATTAATGCTATCTGTGCAGCCGGTCCGCCGAAGGACAGCCAGCCAATCTTTAACCAGACCCGGACAGCCTCGAAAAATCTCGGTGCAGTATCGCTTTGATCACTCATCAATCACGGTTTCCGGGCGCAATGTAAGCCTGGCTGTTGTGAGCTTCATCTGATGCATCTCTGGCCCACAGATACAACGCATCGTAAATCTGAAGTCCGGCTTCCAGCTGCTGCTGGTCATCACGATACATTCTGGATAAACCCACCGATATTGCGTGCAACCCCGGGGCGACGTTGTCGCTTTCCTGTCGGTCTGTATCAGCGGCTCTTATCACGCCGGCCAGCCTCGAAAGTGGTTCGCTGTGTAACCCGAAGTGTTTCAGCATGGCATCAAAAGTACATTGATCATCGACATGACCCAGTGCCACACCATCAACATCAAAAGGGATAGCACCGAATCGCCCGGCCACGTTGACAACCTGTGAACCTGAAACAAACAGAAATTTTGCTGCAGGATCTATAAAACGTCGAATCAGCCAAGGGCAGGCAATACGGTCAATCTTGGGACGCGAGCGAGTCACCCAAAGCGTATTAGCTTGAGCAGGATTGACCTGCAATTCAGGGATCGCATCACCTCTCACCTGTAGTGCATTTGCCGCGTTCCAGGCAATCATCCCGCCCTTCAGGTGCTCGGCCATGACCCCATCGGCACGCAATAGCGCTGCTGCCCCCTCGCTTAGTTTTAAGCCCTTCTGACAAACCACTACCACGCGGCGTCCGGGCACTAAGTGAACACATTCGAGTACTTTGTCGAATGAACAGCGAACAGCGG
>JAHDHK010000274.1 GCA_020631335.1 Chromatiales bacterium | reverse complement strand
GAGTTGATGGTCATGCCGACCGGTGCGCCGTTGTCGCCCAGTGTGGTTACCACCACGACTCCGGTGGGAAAGCACCCTAGCGACTTGCGTAGCATCAGGCTGTCAATTTTTGGCGGGTTTGTTGTCATCATCGCTGACGATTGTAGAAGCTCGCAGCCATAAGACACCATTTGCACTGGTGGTAAGTAACTATGATTTTTGATACCTGCCAGTAGCGAAAATGATGCATCGCGTATGTGTCGGCCAAATGCGGTGATGAATCTGTGCGTCACGCTCGTCTGTACACACGAGGCGAAGTGCTGCCTGGACAGTATCTTCCTGATTTTTTTGTTAAGAAACGTCCGCGATCGCTGGTAGTCGGTGCGGTCGGGTGTACTTAAAAAGTGTTTTTCCCGGTGAGCGGGTGGTTGAATTATGTGTCTTGCGGCGTGTTTGAATTCCTGAAATACTGGCTGGCAGAGTGGTGTTCAACACGCATTTAACAATGAGATGGCAGAAGGCATGAAACAGGTTGAGGTCGCGGTTATAGGGGCCGGATGGTGTGGAGGAATACGGGCAGAGACACTGGCGCGGTCGGCACTGGTAGATAAACTGCACATATGTGAGATCCGACCGGAGCGGCTCGCAGAAGTAGAGTCACTGACAAATCCTGCGTCTGCAACGCTTGATTATCAGGATATCGTGAATAACCCGGCCATCGAGGTTGTGTATATCTCCACTACGCCGGAGCAGACACATTATCCTATCGCCCGCGACTGCATGCAGGCCGGTAAACATGTGCTGCTGGAAAAACCCATTGCACTGGAACTTGACGAAGCGAAAGAACTTATTGCGTTATCGCACGAAAAGAAGGTCAAGTTCACTATTGGTTACTCGCAACGGTTTAACCCGAAAATCGCCTACGCAAAGAAATCGATTGCCGAAGGAAAACTTGGCAAGGTGGTTAACGTGATGGTAAGCCGGCATCTGTCACGCAACCTGGGTAAAAAGATTGCTAACCGGGTCAAGCTTTCTCCTGCCGCTATGGAAAGCACACATGATCTCGATTTTGTGTTCTGGTTACTCGCGCCTGCGAAGCCGGTACGTGTTTACTCTCAGGGAGCCTATGGCTACATGCAGGAGCTTAACGGCTCCTACGATTGTATGTGGAATACCGTGACGATGGACGATGGCACTCTGGTAGTCGTTGGAGGCGGATGGAATCTGCCGCCCAGTTATCCTAACTATTGCGGCACCTGGATAGAAATTACCGGAACAGAGGGGGCTCTCATTCTTGACGATACCAGTCGAGATAACTGGCTCAACACCGTTAAGGACGGCACGCAATATCCTATGTCTACCATGCCGGGTGAACAGGTTGATCATGCCTTTGCCGGTCAGATGGGCCCTGAGACAATTCACTTCCTTGAGGCTGTCCTGCTGGATACCGAAGTCATGGTGTCACCAGAGCACGCAAAAATGGTGATGGAAACCTATTCTGCGGCAGATGTGTCTGCTGAAATCAACGAGCCGGTGGGTCTGCCTCTCACTAATCATTCACTGTCGGTTCTGCACCAGCTTAAACATGGTGAAAGCAGTGATAACTAAATCGGTCGATTGAGTTAACACCGGGGTTACCGTTGTTCTGCCAGGTGACCGGTTTTAAAATTTATCTCGATGTTGTCAGTGAAGTTTAACTAACGCACGTACATAGTGTACGTACTCACTGTCAGCACGCATTCCATTGCTGAGTAGTCTGTTCACAATAGCTAAAGTTTGATTAGTCTGTGTGCAATGAGGTGGACAGCCTGACACTGAGGTCAGGCTGAGCGGTAGCAAAAATCGACGTACTTTGCATGCTGCCTGAGTGTATATCCGGCTAACGGTCGGCAGACTGATCCAGTGTAAAAAACGATTGTCGAAACGTTGGAATAAACATCAGTATCAGAAACAGCAAGTCAAATACCGTCATAATGGCTGCGGGCAGGTAAGGGTTGCTCATCCCTTCGGCAATAGAAGGCGGCGCGACATGATAGGTGGTGACAAAGTTGCCAAAATGGTCGACGATTGAAATTGCCCAGTACATGATGCCACAGGCCCAGGTGATTAATCCGCGCTTCATAATAAACGCCCAGATCAAAGGCAGCGCGAATACAGCAGCGAATAGATCCAGGTAAGCAGGGTAGCGCCATGCCTCTGAATCAGCGCCAGCATCAATTTCGTTGATCAGCGGCAGCGCAATGAATCTGGACATCTGCAGTAGTGTCCAGATTATCATTGCAGCCAGAAATAGCTTTTGTGCAACGCTGAGTATGCTGTCATTTAGTGCCGTCTTTTCATTCATCAAATATCTCTATGTTTTCTATCCGGTGGTAGAAAAATAGTAGCTGGTCGCTCTGCTATAGAATAGGCATGCATTCCGAACACTGAAGCCTGTAGAAAAGTGCTATCTATGCTGTAGTCTCCATGTATGGTTGGGACTGAGGAATAGAGGTATATGTCTTTATTGGCAGGTCAGCCGGTTGCGGTAGCGCTGCCGGTCCCTGTGCATAATGTGGAAGCAAAGGCGTAGATTGATAAAAACAACGCATCCGGCTGGGTTTGCTTTGACTGGATTCTGACTTCTGATAAAGAGCGTGTGAGGATGGAAGCAGCGGCCGGGTGACCGGATGAAACCATGCTATGCCGGCTATCCGGAAAGAGCTATAAACAGCACAGAGGTAAATTTCGAGGTGCTTAATCGATAGCGCGCGCAGATGTTTGGGTTAGCAGTGCTTTATCGGAGTCAGCGGAACAACGTCACTAAACAGTTTATGCTTTAGAATTTTGCCGGTCACTGTCGCCGGCAGTTTTTCGGTCAGTAGCAGTTGTTTCGGTCGTTTATAGGGTGCAAGGCTTTTGGCAATATAAGCGCGAAGTTCATCGAGTTCGGGCGGGTCTGATTTTGATACTTCTACAAATGCACAAACCGTTTCGTCCCCGTGTTCTGTTTTACCGATGACCGCGGACTGTATGACTTTCGGGTGATCATTTAGCGCGGCTTCTACTTCAGGTGGATAGATATTGAAACCGCCGTGAATAATCAGTTCTTTTGAACGACCTTTGATATGCAAATTGTTGTCGCTATCGAAAAAGCCAAGATCCCCAGTGCGTAGCCACCCGTCAGGCAGAAAAGCAGCACGGGTGGCTTCGTCGTTGCGGAAGTATCCTTTCATCACATTGCCGCCGCGCACCAGTATCTCACCGATCTGGTTATCGCTGCCCGGTGCCGTGGTATCTATTTGTACCTCTACCCCCGGTAGCGGACGACCGACGGATATGTCGTCGTTTTGCACTTTATGTGTTGTCAGACATATCCCTGCCGATGTTTCTGTCATACCGTAGCCGTTTTGAACCGGCAGGTTAAAGTAACTCTCGGTACGTTGCTTCCAGTCGAGGTCGAGCGGGGCGGCCCCTGCTGATACAAAGTGTAGATCTGCCGCCGGCAGGCGGCTATGACCCTGTGATTCGGCATAGTGCATCAGCTTTGCCAGCATCTGCGGTACGGCGGCCAGTACGGTGATACCGTGACTCAATGCCTCCAGTAACTTTTTCGGATCAAAACGGGGCGTGAGTCGAATAGTGGCACCTGCCAGTGTTGAAGCAATCAAAATAGATGTCAGGCCGAACACATGGCTGACCGGCAGTACGCCATAGACGATGTCGTTATTGCTGAGGTTGCGCGCTTTGGCTGAGACCGTGCCGCCGAACAGGGCGTTACTATGAGTCAGCATCACGCCCTTCGGCGTGCCTGTAGTGCCGGTGGTGTAGAGTATGACAGCGACATCGTTGAGTACCGGATCGGGTGAGGATGAGCGTGTGGCTAATGCCAGAGAGCCAAACTGACCGGTAATGGTGTTGGCTCCCAGTCTGTTGGCATGTGCAGTAGCTTCGGCAGATACCTCGGCAGTGGCGAGGATCGCTGCGGGCGTGGCATGCGCTATCACGCGATCAAGCTCGCCGGCTGTTAGTCGTGCGTTAATCGGTATGACGGCAGCATCCATGCGCGCACATGCAAAAATGGCAGCGACTGCAGGCGCGCAATTTTCAACCAGCAATAATACGCAGTCACAAGCCTGTACACCTGCCTGCTGCAATTGATCACACAAATCACTGGCGGCAGCATCAAGTTGAGCAAAGCTCCAGGTGTTACCCAGTACATCGGTTACGGCCAGTCGATCAGGCAGTGCAGCTGCCTGTTGCGATAAGGCGTCATCAAGCTTCATGGGGGTTCCGTTTAGCACAGTGTCGGATTGTTACGGCTGCATGGCAGAGGATGACTCGCTGGTAAAAGCAATAAATCGCTCCAGGTGATAATCGGTATCGCCGAAGCGATGGTCTGCCATGATAATCCGTTTTCCATAGTTACCCAGTGCGTATTCGTCGGTCATGCCGATGCCGCCATGTAATTGTATGCATTCTTCAGCAACCAGTCGGCCCATTCGCCCCATCAGGTTCTTGCATGCTGCGCCGTGTTTGTCGCGTTCTTTCGGGGTGTTGTTCAGATGTGCGGCTGCCAGCAATACCGCTGAGCGTGCTTGTTCTATGGCAAGCATGATGTCGGTGATACGGTGTGCCAGTGCTTGAAAGCTGCTTAGCGGGCGGCCGAATTGTTCCCGGGTCATCAGGTAGTCACGTGTCATCTGTGATGCGATTTCCATAGCCCCGAGCGTGTCTGCACACTGGGCCACCAGCGCTGCTGCCCACGCTTTTTCCAGTGCTGCTATTGCATTGCCTGCCAAAGGTGTCGCCGGTACCTGGGATAACAGCAGGTCTGCGCCATGACCGCCGTGAGTCAGTTCGTAATGGTTATATCGAATGCCCGGTGAATCGGCATTCACCAGGTATATAGCGATATTATCGCCGTCACGGGCGGTGATCAGAATTTGCTGTGCTGAGTCCGCGCCGATGACAACGGACTTTTCACCGTTGAGCGTGCCATTGCTGAAAATTGTTTCTACGCCATGCAGGTCATAGTGTGCGTGTGCTTCAGTGTGGGCAACGGCATAGTGTTGTTCTCCGTTGATCAGTGGTGCAAGGTCGTAGCCAGCTTCTGCCATCAGGTAACCGGGTAGCAGTGCGCAGTCGATCAGTGGAGTGGTATCTGCAGCGCGACCGATTTGTTCGAACACCACGGCAAGGTCGCTGCCGCTCCCTGCATAACCGCCGTGTTTTTCGGTGAACAGTGCACCTATCACCCCCTGGTCAGCAAAGCGACGCCAGGGGTCTTCTGTGGGCTGTGACAATAAGCGGCTCAGCATGTCACTGAGCATTGTCTGCTCTTCGGTCATATGGAATACCGGTTTCATTTTCGAAGTATTCCTTTGGAATAGATTTCGCGCTGAATTTCGTTTGAGCCACCGAAAATTGATAGCTTGCGATTATTAAAATAATGGGCGGTCACGGCACCCGCATCGAAGGGGTCAGGTAGTCCCATGTTGCTACCTTCAATCGATTCAGATTCAAAGGGCAGGGCCATCGGACCGATAGCGCGTCGTGCCAGATCAGTAATCTCCTGCTTAATTTGTGTGCCTTTGATTTTCAGTAGCGAACTCTCGAGCCCGGGTGCCTGGCCTGCTGTTGCGTTAGTAATGAGTCTGAGGTTGGTCATGCTCATTGCCATAAGATCGATTTCTACCTGCGCCACGCGCGCTGCAAAGTGCGGGTTTTCCAGCAACGGGCGTTTGCCGTCTCTTACTGACGCCGCAATACGCTTGACCGAATCGAGGCCGGCCCTTGAAAACCCGACGCCTGCGATATTGGTACGCTCATGTGTCAGCAGGTATTTAGCATAGGTCCAGCCTTTGTTTTCCTCACCCACCAGATTATCAACCGGTACTTCTACATTGTTAAACCACACTTCGTTTACTTCGACAGTTTTATCGATCAGCCGGATAGGTCGAACCTCAACGCCCGGGCTGTTCATGTCAATCAACAGGAATGATATGCCTTCCTGCTTCTTTGCAGATAAATCGGTTCGCACCAGGCAGAAAATCATGTTGGCATGTTGCCCGAATGTGGTCCAGGTTTTCTGACCGTTCACCACATAGTGCGTATGACGTCGGTCAGCGCGGGTGTTCAGTGCTGCCAGATCCGAACCGGCACCCGGTTCGGAGTATCCCTGGCACCACCAGTCTTCACCGCTGAGGATTCGTGGCAGCCAGTAATTCTGTTGCGCCGGGCTGCCGAACTTTTGTAATACCGGACCAAGCATGGCAACACCGAAGGGCACTGCCCGGGGGGCAAATGCCAAAGCACATTCCTCTTCAAATATATGGCGCTGCAACGGATTCCACTCAGCGCCACCAAATTTTTCAGGCCAGTTCGGGGCAAGCCATCCGCGTGCGTTTAACCGGCTATGCCAGTACTCGTAGTCGTGTTTTTTCAGTGACTGATGCAGCCTGACTCTGTTTGCCAGTTCGTCAGGCAGTTCTTTTTGTAGAAATTCGCGAACGTCATGTCGAAATTGAGTGTCAGAATCTGGCGAGGTCATCGTTGAGTCACAGTTGTGTTATCTGCAATGAAAAAGCAGCCGGCGATAGTGCTGTTGAGGGTGACAGTGTAACTGAATATGTCCGGTTACCGTACTGTGATTACGGGTATCCAATACCCGTTGGTCGTCATCATTTACACGCGGTTACAGCGATAGCGGGTGGTTATTTACCGCCGCCGGGACTTCTGTTAGCGAGGGCAGGGTACGTGGTTATCCGGGTGACAAACAAGTGTGTTGCAGTCATTATGTAAGCTGCAATTCAGTGGGTATAGAAGGCGCTTGAATCTCTGTACAGCCGGAGCTGAAAAGGAGTGTCGTGTGTGCCGGGTGTTCCCGGGAAATGGTGGGTACCCGTGAGGCGTAGGCGTCTATAAAAAAGTGTATATTCTACAGGGCGCTGTCATTTTTGCATGGAAAGCAGCACGGCCTTGAGCATTGTGATTCTAGCGAACAGCGAACAGCGAACAGCGAACAGACTGTTGCAACAGCGATGTGATAATCAAGTCGGTATTATGATCATGCTCTGTGAGCGTTGATCCGTTTGAACTGTCGACTGGATTGCTGCCGGTTGCCATCCGGCAGCTTGTGCTGCGCCTGCCTACAGAATGGTCAGTTCGTCGGCGGTCACCTGATTGCCGTTGTATACCAGTCCGACGGCTCTTACATGTAGATTCTGAAGTGTTACCGGTGCCTGGATAACATTACCGGAAGAATCCTTGTATACCGTGCTCTCATCAACACTAAAGACAAAGTTGCGCAGGGTAAAATCTCCGCTGTCGCCCAGGTCTGTTACAAAGCCTGTGACTGTAATGGTCTCATATGTATTGACACTGATATCTGCCACAACCACAGCTTCGGAAACTGCATGCGGTGTGCTGGATTCATATTTCTGATCCGGATCCAGTTCTGCTTTAACAATCGTGCCGTCGGGTTTCCATTTTCGCGTATGGTCACCGGGTCAAGGTCTACATTAGTGCCTGAAATAGTGTGTGACCCGGTTTCGGAGTTGTCTTTTTCTATGACGCCTACGACAAAGTGATTTCTATACTGATCCGGAAAGCGAATATAATCAGCGATGATATTGCCGGTCTTGTCTCTGTCTCCACCTACTTCAATAATGTTATCGAGGAAAATGTCCTCAAGGGTCAGGTTGTCAAGGAAGGTTTTGTCAGTGATGGT
>JAHDHK010000273.1 GCA_020631335.1 Chromatiales bacterium | reverse complement strand
GGTCGTCGGCTGAGTTATCAGATACCGTCTTCGCGACCGTGGTAGCCACCCGGCCATATTGTGCCGGCAGGAGCCTGATGACCGAACTTGCGCTCGACAAGATGCCATCCGGGTGGAGTACATGCCGAATCGTTTTCAGCACCGATGCCATGGGCACTGGTTGATACCGGATAGACAGCCACCAGTTGCCTGCCGACAAACAGCCGAAGCTGTTGCCGCAACACGCTCACCGCGATCAATGAGTGCAATACCGCCGGTTGCTGCAGATTAAGGTGATCGACCAGGGCAAAATAACGGTGCTCGAGCCCTGCATAGCGAAGCACTACTGAATTCCGACATCGACATAGACTTCGTCGTTCTGTCCGTCCTGGACAGCATCAGCCCGCTTGTTTTCCAGCCAGTTCAGGTAGCTGGTATCTACATCACCGGTGACGTATTCACCATTGAAACAACTGGTCTCAAAGTGAGTCAGCTCAGGGTTGAGTTCCCTGACGCAATCTACCAGGTCAGACAGATCCTGATAGATCAGACCGTCTGCACCGATCGCCTCGCAGATCTGTGGCACATCCCGATCAAAAGCGATCAGCTCGTTAGCCGCCGGCATATCGATCCCATAGACATTCGGATAGCTCACCGGTGGTGCAGCCGAAGCCATATAGACCTTGCTGGCACCAGCCTCGCGTGCCATTTCAATAATTTGTTCCGACGTTGTACCCCGCACGATAGAGTCATCGACAAGCAACACGTTCAACCCTTTAAATTCCGATTCGATCGGGTTGAGTTTCTGGCGAACCGATTTTCTACGCATCTTCTGACCGGGCATAATAAACGTACGGCCGATGTAGCGGTTTTTAACGAACCCCTCCCGATATTTGATGCCCAGCTCCATCGCCAGCTCCAGCGCTGAAGTACGGCTGGTATCCGGAATGGGTATCACCACATCGATATCGTGATTCGGCCATTCCCGCCCTATTTTGTTCGCAAGCTTACGTCCCATGTTCAGACGCGACGAATACACCGACACATTGTCGATGACTGAATCAGGCCGGGCAAAATAAACATACTCGAAAATGCATGGCGTCAACTGGGTAGTCTCTGCACACTGGCGACTATAAAACTCGCCCTTTTCACTGATGTAAATGGCTTCGCCGGGTTCCAGATCACGCACCGGTTCATAACCCAGCCCGGTCAGAGCGACACTTTCAGAGGCGACGATATACTCCGTACCGGTTTCGGTTTCGCGCTTGCCCAGGACCACCGGACGAATACCGAAAGGGTCGCGGAACGCCAATACGCCTCTGCCAACCAGCATGGCAATAACTGCGTAGCTGCCGGTACAGCGCTGATGTACCGCTTTCACTGCCTCAAACAGATGATCCGGCTGCAGTTTGAGTCCATCTGCCGCTCGTTGCAGTTCATGGGCGAACACATTAAGCAGAACTTCGCTGTCAGAACTGGTGTTGATATGACGCCGATCTGATCGGTAAAGCTCGCTTTGAAGTTTTTCAGCATTGGTGAGGTTACCGTTGTGCACCAACACAATACCAAACGGCGAATTGACGTAGAAAGGCTGAGCCTCGGCTGACACTTTGGAACTACCGGCAGTCGGGTAGCGTAAATGACCAATACCCATGTTTCCTCGCAGGCGCAGCATATGCGCGGTGCGAAATACTTCTTTTACCAGCCCCGGTGCCTTGCGCACAAAAAGTTTACGGTCTTCGCAGGTGGCAATGCCTGCTGCATCCTGCCCACGATGCTGAAGCAAAGTCAGTCCATCGTAGAGTTTGTGGTTTACCGGTTCGCAGCCGACAATACCGATAATCCCGCACATAGGTGGTTCTTCGGTTCGAGGAAGCAGAATTGTAAACGCTAATTGCCGTGTGTTGCAGCTTGATTTACTGCAGACGAGTACCCCGTAACAAGCGACAGATTAAATTATTCGCACCGCTTCAGGCAGGTCTAGAGTTTAAACCACTCTGCATAGCGCGGAGGCAGCTGGCTTTTAAGTACGTTTGACAGCCGCAGAACCGCCGGCAAAAGCCTCGATTCATTCCACCAGCCCTCTTTAGGTATGGCGGGATTGGAAGTTGCCAGCAGCGCCACAATGGCTACGATCAGCAAACCTCGTACAGCACCCAGCCCAAGACCGAGCAACCGGTCGGGAAAACCCAGTGTGGCGGCGCCAATCACCTTGCGGATCAAATAGCTCAGCGTGCCGCCGACGAGCAATGCCCCCAAAAAGAGCACTCCGGCACTGATGAACCACCGGGCAGACGGACTTTCAACCGATGCCGGCAGAAAAGTCATGAATTGCTCGGTGTAGTTGAACGGCAGCCACAGGGCCACAATCCAGGTGGCGAGTGACAGAAACTCGCTGGCAAAGCCACGGTACAGGCTGAGCATACTGGAGATACCGATTACCGCCAGAATAATAATATCGAGTGTATTGATGCTCATAACCGTGCTCTTCAGCTTCTTAAGACCAGTTTACTACCGCCAAGTGTAGCAGTCGTCCGGGGACAGACTTTTGAAAAACCGTGTCGAACAGGCAAGCGGCCTTTTTTCTCACGCTGTAATGAGTGCCGGCAACTCCCTGCCACCGTATTGCGGAAAAAGCGTAAAAGCAGGAGTCCATGCTTGGTAGTTCACCCCGCACCACGCTAGTTTCGCGTCACCAGAATACTCTCAACCCGATAAGACCTGTCGACCTGATTTTTTATTGCCAGCGCGTCAATCTGGCTCTCAATGGGACCGACGAACACGCGCAGAATTGACTGGCTCCTGCCCTGTACCTGGTTCAGGTAGGCGGGCAGATTTTCTGCGGCCAGCCGGTCCAGCAATTTTTTGGCATTAGCCTGTTTGACAAAGCTTGCCACCTGAATGCTGTAACCCGGTGGTATCGGTTGCGGGGTCAGGGTGCCAGCCACCTGAGTTACCGGTGCTGGCTGCGCAGGCGTTGCTGCAGATTGCACCACCTGCGGACTACTCGCAGCAACCGCACCCGGCGACTCGAAAATCGGGGGTGGCTCAGTCGTCACCACTGGAATATCCGAGGCCTTTGGCGGATCAGGCATTGGCTGCCGGGAAGAAAAGGATTTTTCCACTGTCGGACGCGGCGGCTGAACCGGCAGGGTGTCGGCATACTCGTATTCGCGCTGTGATCCGGCACCATCGAGAACAAACGGCAGTACAATCACAGCAATAGCGAGTAGAACTGCCGCACCGATAAGCCGCGCCAGCAGCTGCTCGTCTTTGTACTCTTTACGGCCTTGTGCAACCACAGACGCTGCGCTCATTGAAAATATCAGTCTCGACTGTCGGGCCACATAAAAGATATTCGGAGATACCACCGCCGGCACCCGGCGAACCGTAAAATCCGGTCACCTCAGGGATTGAGCTTCTGCAGTATCGGGCCTACGACGTGAAATGAACCGAACACTACAATCCGGCTCTCATCGGTAGATTGTGCAACACCTGCATCGACAGCCTGAATTACCGATGTGAAAACCTCGGCACCGGCAGGCGAATATTGCGCAATAGTTTGTTGCAGCACAGACGCATCAATCGCTCTGTCCGACTCAAGCTGAACGATCAGCCAGTGGTCAATAACGCCGGCAAGTTCAGCAATAACGCCGACAGCGTCTTTATCCTGCAAACACGAAAATACGGCGATGGTGTGACCCGGCCGGGCATTAAGGTGCGCAGCCAGGGCCGCCGCTGCCTGCGGGTTGTGCGCTACGTCGAGCAATAGCGGCACACCCCGGTAGTCAGTTTTTTGCATCCTTCCCGGCACACTGACTTCGCACATGGCATTTTCAAGTACGGCCAGCTCAGGTGTTTGCCCGAGCAACTCGGCACAGGCAGTGATCGCGACAGAGGCATTGCCAATCGCCCATTGCCCGTCAATCGCCGGAATAGGCAATTTAAGCCCGGCTCCGCGTCGTTGATATTCCCAGGTGTCGGTCTCACGCGTGTGGCTAAAATCCCGGCCACACTGCAACAGCACTGCACCGGTTTCTGCGGCGGCGAGCGCTATCGACGCCGGCGGATTCGCGTCACCACTGATTAAGGGCCGTCCGGCTCTGGCGACCCCGGCTTTTTCGCGTCCGATAGCCTCTCGATCATCTCCGAGCCAGTCAATATGATCTATGCCTATAGAGGTAATACAGGCCACATCGCTGTGCCAGGCGTTAACCGCATCGAGCCTGCCACCAAGACCCACCTCAAGCACCGCGACATCCAGGCTCGCCCGTTCAAACGCATACATCGCAGCCAGCGTCGTAAATTCAAAGTAAGTCAGATCGGTGTTGTCGCGATGCGACTCGATGTACTCAAAGGCCTCGCACAATAGCGAGTCGGAAACCGTTTGATTGTCGATCACTATGCGCTCGTTGAAATGCACAAAGTGGGGCGAGGTATAGACACCGACGCGCAATCCGCAACCGGCCAGTATATTCGCAGCATAGGCTACGGTTGAGCCTTTACCGTTAGTACCTGCCACGGTAAGTATTTTAAACGCAGGGCTCGACAGCCCGCAGCTTTCGGCGACCCGGGTGATGCGGGCAAGCCCCAGCTCTATCCGGTCAGGCTGCAGCTGCTCGAGATGATCCAGCCACCCCTGCAGATCTTTTCTATTCGGCAACCGGCTCTGCCACTTGCACTGTTGCAGCCCCTGCCGGCGTTTGTCTGCCAGTCAGCTGTGCAATGATTTGTGCCAGCTTGTCGCGCATTTCGCGACGATCAATGATCATGTCAATCGCTCCGTGTTCCAGCAAAAACTCCGAGCGCTGGAACCCGCTTGGGAGCTTCTCCCGCACAGTCTGCTCTATCACCCGCGGACCGGCAAAGCCGATCAGCGCGCGCGGCTCAGCCACTATCAGATCACCAAGCATTGCGAAACTCGCTGAAACCCCACCCATTGTCGGGTCGGTCAGCACGGAAATATAAGGCACACCGCGGCGGGAAAGTCGCGCCAGCACCGCGCTGGTCTTGGCCATTTGCATCAACGAGAACAACGCCTCCTGCATTCGCGCACCACCGGAGGCGGAAAAACATACGAGCGCCGCATTTTGCTGCAGCGCTGCCTCCGCTGCGAGCACAAACTTTTCGCCGACCACAGAGCCCATGGACCCGCCCATAAACTGAAACTCAAACGCCGCAGCAACCACCGGCTGCCCCTTGATTGCCCCCTGGAAAACGATGAGTGCATCCTTTTCATCGGTTGCCTTAGTGGCTTGTGACAGTCTGTCTTTGTATTTTTTACTGTCGCGAAATTTTAGCAGGTCGACGGGTTCGATATTGGTGCCGATTTCACTGCGCGGCTCCAGATCGAGCAATAACTCAAGCCGCGCTCGTGCGCGCACTCGACGATGATGCCCGCAACGCGGACACACATTCTGGTTGCGTTCTATATCGGCACCGTACAGCACATTGGTGCAACTCTCGCACTTTACCCAGAGGCCTTCGGGTACTGATCCGCGGTTGCGACTGTCGGTACGCACCCGTGACGGCATCAATTTATCAAACCAGCTCATTTTGTTATTTTGCCTGCATTAAGCGAATGCTTGTCCTGAAACCTCTGCGACTCACCTACTGAGAGTCTGCTTCTTTTACCGCACGAATAAAGTCGCGCATTTTAGTCGCGTCTTTTATGCCTTTGGCTGATTCTACACCACTACTGACATCAACCGCAGCGGGCCTCACCGTACGAACTGCCTCGCCGACATTTTGTACTGACAGGCCGCCAGCCAATATCAGCCCGTTCACCGCTGAACGGGGGATAAGGTTCCAGTCGAATGAGGTGCCGCTGCCACCGGCTGCCCCGGCGGCATTGCTGTCGAGTAGAAAACCTCGTGATGTGCCATAGCCGGTGCAGTAGGCCTCAACATTGTCGACGGACTTCATCGGTACCGATTTTATATAGGGACGATTAAAAGCAGCACAAAACGCCGCATCCTCAGTGCCGTGGAACTGCAACAGTGATACCGGTACCTGAGTCAGCACAGACTCAATGAAACCCGGATCCGCATCCAGAAAAAGCGCCGTGATTGAAGTAAACGGTGCGACCGCAGTCGCTATTTCTTTTGCGGATTGAATGCTGATGTTGCGCGGACTGGGCGGATAAAACACCAATCCCAGTGCATCGGCACCCAGCGCCACCGCAAGCGCGGCGTCTTCTGCTCTGGTAAACCCGCAGATTTTTATCTGCGTTTTTTTAGTTTCAGGTAGTGACTCTTTCATCGCCTGCAAGATAGCACAAACCGTTATCGCTGCTATTCAAAACTGATCATGCGACTGCCTGCAAGAACCGCAGGGCAAATCGAATAAACCGCCTAAAAAGGCGCCATCGGCAACGCATCACGCCAACCCGGAATGCCGAACTCCACCGGGTAATCCGGCCCCATAAAATACAATCCGTGCGCCGGTGCGGTGGTGCCGGCAAGGGTGCGATCACGAGCATTGAGCACCCGCTTCAGCCAGTCTTGTGATTCCAGACCGGACCCCACTCTGATCAGACTGCCAACAATAATTCTCACCATATTATGCAAGAAGGCATTGCCGCAGATTTCTACAGTCACATGATCGTTGTCGCGTGACACCTGTATAGAGGTAATCTCTCTGACGGCATGCCTGGCCTGACAGCCGGCCGCACGAAAGCTGGTAAAGTCGTGCTCACCCACCAGCGCATTGGCAGCAGCGTCCATAGCAGTAGTATTGAGACGAGGATAAATCACCGCAAGCCTGTTACGCATCAGCGCCGAACGCGCAGAGCGGTTAAGAATTACGTAGCGATAGGTGCGCCCGACTGTACTGTAGCGCGCATGAAAATCACTGTTGACCTCCGTCACCGAGCGCACAGAGATATCAGCCGGCAGCTTGGCATTCACGCCAAGCACCCACGCTTTAAGCTCGCGTCTGGCATCGCACTCAAAGTGCACACACTGAGCAAAAGCATGAACACCGGTATCTGTCCGGCCACTGGCGACCACACTCACCGGCTGATCTGCAACCACACTCAGTGCTTCTTCAATATTCTGCTGTACAGACGGACTGTGAGTCTGTTGCTGCCAGCCGCAGTAATTGCTGCCGTCATACTCGACTATCAAAGCATAGCGTTGCATCTTCAATGACCGGATCAGATGGATATAACCGCGCCATTGTATTGCAATGAGACACCATTGTGCGGGCAAAAAAAAGGGCGCTTGAAAAAGCGCCCCTGATGCTCAGTACTACGTTGTTGTTTTTGTTATTAAAGCTTGCTGAGCAGATCCTGCGCTTCCATCTTCTGCGCATCGGAACCGTGGGTGATGATGTCTTTCAACGCGCTTTCGGCGCTGTCTGAATCACCCATGTCGATATAGGCTTTAGCCAGATCGAGCATAGTTTCCATTTCATCTGTGCGTGATATGGTTCCTGATTCAAGGTCTATGTCTGTCGACAGACCCTCTCTGACGTCCGATGTTAAATCTCCGAGTGAATTCAGATCAGCATCATCAAGCGTCAGGTTATCCAGAGTGGAATCACCCTCGGGATTCGTTAGATCAAGTGTACCGAGATCAAGCCCGGACATGTGATCACCGGTGAGCTCTTCAAGATTCAAAGTGCCGTCGTCATCAAGCGCCGCCATATCGACTTCGTCAAGACTGATTTCATCGAGGTCATCCGGCAGATCATCAACCAGCGCAGAGAAGTCACCGGTGGCTTCCAGGTCTGCCATA
>JAHDHK010000272.1 GCA_020631335.1 Chromatiales bacterium | reverse complement strand
ACACCTTCAGCGCTCAGTCGGGTGTGCCTAATCACCCAAACCTTTGTGCCCTTTGAGGTGGCTTGCACGGTAGGCTTTGCAGCGGTTTCCGCTGACCAATCCTCTACGGACTGAATATGAACGTCTTTTATGAACCGTACACAAGGGTAGGGCGTTGCTCGAGCTTCCCTAAATACGGACTGTTTTTGTTGCAGCGACAGTGTTCGCGCTTTGGATTCCAGTGTTGCGGCCATCAGCAACGGCTGCCTCCTCGTGCGATAAGGGGATCGAGTAAGCGCTGTTGCATACCACTGCTGTATTGATCGGACGCTAGGACTTCGTCGATAACCATAAGTGTACGACACAATACCGCAGACCGAAGGTCTGCATGTTTCACTCGTAGAGCGGATAACATGGTACTGATCGACGGGATCCACGGCAATCGTGGCACTCAGATAGTGCATGGTATTCTCTGCCGCCCAACGCTCGAGCTGTCGTCTTGCGCTAGATGGTGAAATTCGTTGTGTCGATTTTTACCGCAAGGTTCCACACTGCCCATAACTGCTTTTGGTTACTCCATTATTCGGATGAGTGAATTTAATATTCACTCGAACAAAAAAAGTAGTTTCATGCTACTTGTGGGTTTCAACGATTGAATAACCTCTCCAAACGTTGCTCTCAACTGCATTAAAAAAATAGAATGTTTTTTTACTTGCACTGAAAATTACAGAACTGTCTAAAACTGCCTGTTCGAAGACTGCACCCTAAAAAGCAAGATAGAAAGAAAATTCGTTTGCTATAAGACTCAGTATTTGACATGTTGATTGTCGTATCTGTATGCCGCCTATAGTGACCTTATAAAGCAAATGACTCACGCGATGCCTCTCTGTCTGACGACATCAAGTGGTCAATTAAAAAACATGTGACTATAGGTTTTATGTAAAAGTTCATTTAGAGCACCACGATAGCGAAAACTGTTCGATACATAGCCGTGCTGTGTGGTAAGGCTGTGAATGATTTGCAGCACTTACGCAACAGGCGAAGTAACAATACCTATGAAAATATCTCATAATTCATCATCCGCTCGTGCTTCCAGGACAGTATTTTATAGGGTTTAAGAGTTACTGATTATTGCGTAGTACGAGACTAAATATGCCGTGAAGTATGTCGCGGTAGAGTAAGTGAAAAGGACAATTTATAGTTTCTATTCATCTAATCTCTGTTCTGTTTTCTGTATTCCTTTTAGTGTCACCGATTACATCCGTGATTCGAGTCGGTGAGGAGGTTTATATCGTACAACCACCGTCGACACTGATCGCCTGCCCGGTAGTAAAGCGACTGCCATCTGATAATAAGTGCACAATAATTGGCACGAGGTCATCAACAGCGCCTAGCCTTTTCATGGGTTGTCGGTTAACAAAATCCTTGCGTGCCTGAATTGGGTCCGCAGACAGATTAATACGCTCTTGCAGTGATGGCGTCTCTATGGTGCCCGGACATAGCGCATTGCAGCGAATGCCTACGTTGACGTAGTCTGCCGCTATTGCTTTGGTAAGGCCGATTACTCCAGCTTTGGTGGCGCCGTATGATGTGCGACAGGGAAACCCTTTTACTGAAGACGCCATCGAGGCCATATTCAAAATCGATGCACTACCTGTTTGTTTTGCACGCTGCAGCATACCTGGCAGGAAAGCCCGGCACATGCGCATCATTGAGGTGAGGTTGACGTCCAGGTTCAGGGCCCATGCCTCATCAGTCATATTGATTGCGGTATCGCTGTGAACCATCCCAGCACAATTGAACAGCCCGTCCAGACCGGTGAGCTTGTTTGACAGTGCAGTAATTGCTGCGGTGTCTGTCACATCAAGCACATGGGTTTCGATCAGCGAATTCGCTGACGCTATCTCCTTCAGAGTACCGGCGTTACGATCAGTCGCAATTACCCGCCCACCGGACTGGGCGAGAGCGATTGCCGCGCCACGCCCCATGCCTTGTGCAGCGGCGGTGACCAGGAAGGTCTTACCTGTGTTATTCAACTATCACTCCCAGTGCTTAGTTTAAGAGAGAATCAATCATGCCGGCGTCTGTCCGCCACACGATTGGTTATGTACCGCTATTAATGCGGCGAATTAAGCAACCTTTTGTTCAGCACCCTCGACGGTTTACGCACTCCAATCGGTTTTGTTGAGTGCACGATCAAGATGGGTGTATCCACCATCGACAAAGTGCCACTGGCCTGTGGTATGGCCTGCGCGTTCGGACAGCATAAATACCACGGCATTCGCGAGCTCTGCGGGCTCTGTCATTCGATTACCCAACGGTATGCGGTTTATGATTCTTTGTAACTCATGAGCCGGGTCGCCTAACTGAGTCAGGTAGCGTCTGTACAGCGGCGTCATACTTTCTGCTGGCACAACTGCATTTACTCGAATACCATCGGCAGCAAGATCTGCAGCCCATTCGCGAGTGAGACTGAGCTGAGCACCCTTGGCCGCACAGTAAGCCGAGGTGCCACCCTGACCGGTCACCGCGGTTTTAGAAGAAATATTCACCACTGCACCTTTGGTTTTGCGAAGGTGCGCCAGGCACAGGTGCATCATGGTGTAGTAATGGGTGAGATTTTTTTCAATCGATTGACGGAATGCCTGTGGCCCGGCGTCCAGCCCGACGCCGTCATTCGCACCTGCATTATTCACAAGACCATCCAGCCCACCGAACTCATTCACCACCTGATCAACCGCGGATTGACACTGTGCATCGTCGGTGAGTTCAGTGATTATTATTCGTGAGTGCGGATTGAGTGAAGCAATATCGGTTTGGAATTCCTCGTCAGGTTCACTGCGTGTGAGAATGATCGGAATTGCCCCCTCATTCGCCAGGCCCCGTGAAATTGCCGCTCCAATCCCAGACGCACCACCGGTGACAACAACTACTTTATCGTTAAGTCCTAAATCCATATCAGCTACCTGAAAACCGATACATTTCAAGTGATTCAGGATACATTTCGATAGAAAACCCCGGTGCCTCGGGTGGCATGTAGGCCGCATTGTTGATTGTGCATGGCGAGACAAAGTGCTCATGCAGATGATCAACATATTCAATCACCCGGCCTTCACGGGTGCCGGAAATACAAAGGTAGTCGATCATCGATATATGCTGTACGTATTCACACAAGCCAACACCACCTGCATGAGGACAAACCTTTAATTGGTACTTTGCAGCCATTAGCATTACTGCAAGAATCTCGTTCAGCCCGCCAATTCTGCAGCTGTCTATCTGCACCACATCAATGGCATCTCGCATAATAAACTGTTTAAAGACAATGCGGTTCTGGCACATCTCGCCGGTTGCCACCTGAACCGGTCTTACCGCCTGACGAATTTTTCGATGACCTTCAACATCGTCAGGGCTGGTAGGCTCTTCGATAAACCACGGGTTTACAAAAGACAGTTCTTTTACCCACTCTATCGCCTGATCGACCTCCCAAACCTGATTGGCATCAATCATCAGTTGCACGTGTTCGCCGCATTCTTCGCGTGCGATGGCAAGTCTGCGTTTGTCATCCTGCAGATCCTGTCCGACTTTCAGTTTCAGGTGTTTGAATCCGGCATCGACTGATTGGCGGCACAGGCGACGTAGTTTGTCGTCATCGTAGCCAAGCCAGCCGGCTGAGGTGGTGTAGCATGGATAGCCTTCGTCCTTTAGGACCTCGGTACGGTCCTGTTTTCCCTCTGCGATTCTGGTCAGGTGATCGAGCGCCCACTCTGGTGTTATACAATCGGAGAGATAAGTAAAATCAACGCACTTCACTAACTCTTGCGGCGTCATGTCTGCGACGAGCTGCCATATCGGTTTGCTCTCTATTTTTGCCCATAAGTCCCAAACCGCATTAACCATGGCTCCGGTGGCCAGATGTATGGCGCCTTTGTCAGGACCAATCCAGCGTAGCTGACTGTCGGATGTGATCTTGCGCCAGAATCGACCCATGTCTTCGGCTACCCAATCCATATCCAGGCCCACCACCAGTGGTTTTAGCGCTTCAATGGCAGCCACACAAATCTCATTACCACGCCCGATGGTAAAGGTCAGGCCATGCCCCTGCAGGTGCGTATCAGTGACAAGTACAACGTAGGCTGCAGAATAATCCGGATCCGGATTCATCGCGTCCGAGCCATCTAGCGACTCAGAGGTGGGAAAACGTACATCAATCGTTTTTACATCGACAATTTTGGTCATCGTACAACCTGATTACCTGTTGTGGCCTGTGTAAGTGCTGTTGTTGTGTTAGCACGGGTTTGCACACAGGGACTGGCGCTATCAGTGTCGAAAGTTGCCCTTTAAGGAGTATCAACACTGTCACGGCAAAAAACGCAGCGCCGGTGATACCGGCCCTGCGCTACAACGGGTGAGACTTTAGTCGTACAAAACTGCTTTAATGGTAGGGTCGTCAATGTTGTTTTGATCGTACCAGTAGAAGCCTGTGTCTACATGTTTTTCGAGTGTTTCACCGTTGGCGGCTGCAATACCGGCTTTAACGACTTCATAGCCAATCCCAACCGGGTTCTGGGTAATCGCCCCTGCAATCGTGCCGTCACGAATGGCATCGGTTTGTGCTTTACCTGAATCATAACCAACGACAATTACGTCGGAACCTGACTCTTTCTTGCCAATTGCCACACCAATTGCTGACCCTTCGTTGGTACCGAATACACCCTTAAGATCGGGGTAGGCCTGCAGCAGTGTTTTTGTGATCTCGGCTGATTTCAGGTGATCACCACCACCGTATTCAATCGCAACAATTTCTATATCACTGTGCGCAGCCTTTATCTGATCGACAAAGCCATCTCGTCGTTCAATACCGGTTTGACTGGTTTGATCAAACGATACGATAGCAACTTTGCCGGTGCCACCGATGAGTTCAGCCATTTTGTCTGCTGCCAGTGCTGCTGATGCCAGATTATCTGTAGAGGCGGTGGTTAAGGGAATGTCACTCGCAACACCGCTGTCGAAAGCGATCACCGGAATGCCCTCTTTTGCCGCTCGCTTTAACAATGGCACCGCGGCCTGGCTGTCAATAGCGGCTATGCCAAGTGCGGTTGGTTTTTTGGCAATTGCCGCAGAAATCATATCCATCTGCCGGTCAACCGCGCCTTCACCATCGGGGCCTTCAAAGGTGACAGTCGCTCCGAGTTCTTCGGCCGCCTGTTCTGCGCCGATCTTCACGGCCTGCCAGAACTGATGTTGAAAGCCTTTCGATACCAGGGCAATGTAGGGTTTATCGTCTGCAAACGAAAGCGTGCTGGTACTGACTAAAGTCGCTGCCGCCAGTATGCCTGGCAGGTATTTTTTAAAGCGCATGTGTATCCTCGTGCGTGTCTGGAGGTTTCTGGTAACAGAAGCCACCGGTAGGTTTTGTTCAGCTGACACATCTGATTCGTATATCTTGGCCAAACAGTAGGTTATTCGGAGCTGTGGTACACCACTCCAAATCATGGTTTGGCTCGTCTTAACTGGTCGGCGTATACCGCCATGATAATAATTGAGCCGGTAACAACAATTTGCCATTCCTGGGGTACAGATAAAATTCGCAGCCCGTTGGCGACTACGCTAATAATCAACGCGCCGATAATGGTGCCAAGCATGGTTCCGCGACCACCACTTAACGACGTACCACCAATCACCACGGCGGCGATGGCATCGAGTTCATACCCCTGACCGATAGCCGGTTGCGCCGAGTTAATTCGTGAAGCGAGTAGAATGCCTGCAATGGCGCAGATGCCGCCGGCCAGCGCGTATACCACAATTTTCCATCGATTGACGTTTACACCGGAAAGCCGTAGTGCCTCCTCGTTACTGCCAATCGCAAAAATAAATGTACCCAGCACAGTGCGTGACAAAATAAACGAGGCTATTATCGCGACAAGAAATAGGATCAACACACCGTTCGGGATAGGCAGGGCCGGAAGATAGTTGCCTATGATGGAGCCGGTGGAAATCTCAGAAAAACCTTCTGTGTCGTTAAAGTAAATCGGTCGACCACCGCAAATTGCCAGCGATAATCCTTTATAGACAAGCATCATCCCGAGCGTAGCGATAAAGGGCGGAATGTTAAGTACTGCCACCAGGAAGCCGGATAATGCCCCGGCAAGTAAGCCCGCGAGCAATGCACCCGGTATACCGATGCTCATGGGTAGTCCCAGGTTCGTCAGCAACACCCCGGCAATGACTGCACAAAAAGTCATTAGCGTGCCGACCGACAAATCAATTCCTGCCGTAATGATGACCAACGTTGCTGCAATCGCCAACACGCCGTTTACCGAAGCAGCCTGAAGAATCGAGATCAGATTGGTTGTCTGGAAAAAATTGGGAGAAGCAAGACTGAACCCTATCAGCAGAACAAATAGCCCGCTAAATGCCCAGAATCGACTTTGATTCCGTCGAATACTATTTAAAATGGTGTTTAACAGATCTTGCATCATGCAGATTCACGCAGCAGGGAGTTATCGTGCGGGTTTATTTGCATTGTTTTCGTCGCCAGGTGCATGATTTCCTCCTGAGAAGAGTGAGCCGGGAGAATCCCGGTTAATCGCCCCTCACACATCACAGCTATACGGTGACTTACGCGCAATACTTCCGGGAGTTCAGAGGAGATAACAATGATCGCTTTACCGGCAGCTGCCAGCTCTTTCAGGATCTTATAGATTTCGCTTTTGGCGCCTACATCGATACCGCGGGTAGGCTCATCAAAGATAAGAACATCACAATCGCGTAACAGCCATTTAGCAATAACAACTTTCTGTTGGTTACCACCGGATAAAAGGCGTACCTTTTGTGTTTCGGAGGGTGTTTTGATATCGAGTTTGCGAATATATTCTTTGGCAGTTTTGGTGATTTCCTTGTTATTCAGTATGCCAGCTGCACCACAAAAACTGGTGATACTTGGCAGTGCTATGTTCGTTTGCACGTCCATATCAAGCACCAGCCCAAAGTGCTTTCTGTCTTCCGAGAGATAACCAATGCCGGCTTTAACCGCCTCACTGGGGTGGTTGATTTGTGTACGTGAACCGTTAACGTAAATTTCGCCGCTATCCCGCTTATCGGCAGCGATAATTGCACGCGCGGTCTCAGTTCGACCGGCGCCCATGAGGCCTGCGAAACCCAGAATTTCGCCCTTATTTATTGTAAAACTCACGCCCTGGACGAGCTTGCCGCAATTGAGGTTTCTAACATCAAGTGCCACACCGGCGTTGGATGTGTCGGGAAATTCTTCTTTTTCTATTTCAATGTGACGGCCCACCATCATCGAGATAATGGTTTCTATACTGGTATTTTCACTTTCGCAGGTGCCGATACATTTACCGTCTCGCATTACCGTTACTCGGTCGGAAATCTGTTTTATTTCATCCATCTTATGGCTGATATAAACAATGCCGACGCCATTGGACCGTAATTGATTAATGATACGGAACAGTTCCTTGATCTCGGTATCGTTGAGCGCGGCGGTGGGCTCGTCCATGATTAGCACGTTGGATTGGTAAGAAAGTGCTTTTGCTATCTCTACCATTTGCTGTTTAGCGATAGTCATGCTGCCGACCTCGGCGCGCACATTCATCGCAACATTCATATTTGAAAACAGGGCGTTGGCGTCGCTGTTGAGCTGTGCCGTGTTTAGCACGCCAAACCGGTTACGCGGCTCGCGTCCTATGAATATATTTTGTGCCACCGTCAGGTCATTCATCAGGCTGAGTTCCTGGT
>JAHDHK010000271.1 GCA_020631335.1 Chromatiales bacterium | reverse complement strand
AATCAGTCGAGCCGTTAGAAACACATCACATACAACGTGATGATTCTGATGCAGAAACCTCTCATTTAAGTGCACCTGTCACCGGTGATGAAGATTTCGCGGCCCTGAGTGTAGATTCACAAGATGCCTCTGCTGCTGAAGACGCGCAAGCTGCTGAAGCGGAGTCCGCTGCGCAGCCGATGGCCGGGCTGGAGTTATCTTTATCTGACGACAACGATTCTCCGCTAACCAAACCGAAGGAAAAAACCGGTGTGGTGCCTGATGTGGGTGGCTTGTCTCTTGTGCTTGATGATGCGCCTGCGCAACCTGCTACAGCGCCGTCAGATGCATCCGCTACCGCAGCACCTGCAGATGATGAAATCCAGGTGTCGAGCGACGCAGTACTTCCTGCAGAGCCGGTGGTCGAAGCACGAGATACCTCACGTGAGCCGGTGGAAATTACCCCGCCGGTGACAGCGCCGGACGAAGCAGAGCCGGAGGCGGCCTCTGATGGAGATTCATCTGAGGGTGATGTGACAGAAGATGGCACGGACGATTCGAACGAGCAGCCTGGCGATGCATTGCAAAGCCATGGAGTAACAGACGCTGTCGACGTGACTGATCAGCCTGCAGACGATGCGGCGATACCGGCGGGCGACGCCGTGCAAGCGCCCGATTCGCCTAATGATGCGCTGGCTGCACTCGAATCGATTTGTCAGCCCGCACCGTTGGACACCCCTGCGCCTGATATGGGCAGCAATGACATCGCAAGCTTCATCGATTCTCTCGTTGCCGATATCCCGGCGCCTGATCCTGATGAAGCAAAAGCGGATGATCCGGATGCCGCACCTGCCCCGGAAGTGACCGGTGGGTTGGTATTGCCCGGTCAAACAGCAACGCCTGAAGCTAAGGCCGAAGAGCCTGCCGCGGTAGCGCCGGAAGAAACGCAGGAAGCGGCAGCAACAGAAGGTGATGAGCGAATTGCTGAGGTGCAGGCTTCCGCGACTGAAGACGCAGCACCCGCAGCCGATAACACGTCACAGAATTTCGCACCGGAGGTGGAGACGGACAGCGGAGCGGATCTGAAAAAACGAAAGCGGAAACTGATGGCTATGGCCGCGGCAGGGATTGGTGTTGTCGGGGTTGGTGCAATGGTCGCTTTTCAAACCGGCCTGCTCAGCACGTCAGGTGTTCAGGTGCAAACCGTTGCGGTTGTGGTGCCTGATGAGCAATCTGCCGAATTGGAGGCAGTCGCTGCGGGTTCGTTGAACGCTGCTCTGGAGCGATCCAGCGCACAGAGTAACCCGGATAAATTGTCTACCGAGGAGCTGATTTCCCATCTTGCAGATGATATCGGTGAAAACGCCAGAAATGAGCTGGCCAACTACGTTTCAGGAAGAGGTGGTCGAACTGCAACTGAACGATCACGACCGCAAATGGCAGCGGCAATTCCGGCAAATAGTAATTCTGATCTGTGGCTGCGTAATCGTGTTGCGCACCCGGCTGACAGATATTTCGATGAATGGTCAAAGCGTCAGCGTGATCTCCAGGCGTATCTGGAATTGCAGGATCGTATGATTAATAGCGGTGATCTGGATATTGCGCTAGAAGTAAGTGGCAGAACAAAAGACAAACTGTTTTCTGTCATGAGCCAGCAACGTCTGGCGCGGGCGTTTTACTCGGACGGTGATGCTGCACAGGCGCGTGAGGCGCTGGACAGCGCGGTGCGCGGTACTTATTCGATCGGTAGCAAAGAAGAGCGTGTGATAGCGATTGCAGATCTTGCCATGACAGAGCACCAAATAGGGCTTGCGGACGACGCTGAAGATTCGTTTTTGAAGGCATCAATATTGTCGCGCAGCCTGATCGAGCCTGAAGCTAAAACTGTCGCGCTCAGTTCAATCGCCGAGCACTATCATCATGCTGATCGACAGGCAGAAGCGGTTGATTCGCTGAAGCAGGCGATGAAGTCCGCACTGGATCTTCCAGTAAATACAGCCGCGCGGGATCTGGCCATACGACATGTCGCGCTGACCGAAGTGCGACTGGGTATGGCAGCGCTGGCAACAGAACATGCCAACATGATCGTCGATCCTTTCGCTGCAGTATCTGCTTTTCACGGTATCGCACTGGAGTTGGAGAGGAGTGGTGATCAGAAAAACGCGAGGCTTACGCTGAACATGGCGTACCGCGCAGGCAGCCTGATCAGTGACAGTGAAAAACGTGAACAATTACTTGAGAAAATAAAACTTGCCGGCAACTGATCATTCAGTAGTTTCGAGGAGAACGTTAATGGAACTGACGTTAAAAAACCGATTACATCCGGGGTTGAGTGTATCTCTGGTGGCTGTGCTGTTGTCAGCATGTTCTGCCACCAGTGATATCAATGGTACCGGACTGGGCACCACCCAACAGGCACCTTTAGCCTCTGCGCCGGCTGCGAACCAATCGGTCACCAATGCTGAAACTACAGGTGGTAACGAAACTCCCACCGACACAGAAACCCCTGACGATTCAGCAAGCACAGACAACGCTACGACCGATGAAAGCGACAGCATTGCCAGTCCGGTTATTAGTGGGGCGGCACCAGAACAAAGCAGCAATACTGACAGTCAGACAGTCGAATACCAGCCAATAGTTGATTCAACGCTCGTTGCCAATGCCGCATCTGTATCGTGTGATGCCGCGCTGGAAAGCTTTCGCGACACAATGGTCGCCATGGTTAATGAATCCCGCCAGTCACCCAGGCAGTGTGGAGACAGCGCCGCACCAGCCACCGGACTGGTCAAATGGAACGATGCATTAGCTACTGCCGCGGTGAATCATGCAAATGATATGGTGACGGTTAATTTTTTCAGTCATACCGGGTCGGATGGCCTCAGTGTGGCTGACCGGGCAGAGTCTGCCGGCTACGTCTGGCGTGCTGTTGGAGAGAACATTGCCGCCGGTCAGCGGGATATTGCAGAAGTGCATCAGGGCTGGCTCGACAGTGCCGGTCACTGTCGCAATATAATGAACGCGCTCTATACTGAAATCGGCGCTGCCTGTATTACGAACAGCGCGACCGACTTCGGCAGCTACTGGGTGGTGGTGTTTGGTGATCAGCGTTAGTTAACACTCAACCGATCGGGCTTTAACGCTCGATCACTGTCAGACGGCATAGTAATTATGTGACTGTTGACAGTTATGTCGAGGTGCGGTTTGCGGAACACAGTCCCTAGCGCAGCAATTGCGCCTCTATTGCATAGGAATAGACGTCTTCACACTGCTTTTGTGTGAGCTCTATATTGTTCTTATCAGTTCTGTCGTTCATCAGATTATTCGCATCTGTTGTGTGTCGACCATTGTTGGTAACGATATGGAACAATTCGTGGGCAATCGCTATACCCAGGTCCGGTGTTGCTGTCGTAATCCATAGGGTATTCCTCATCCACGGGCGATTACGTGTGTTACCTGCACCGAAAGCCTCTGCATCAAATGCGGGCTGCATCTGAGTATCTTTAGCAAAATAAACTGCCAGTGAATGCGAGGGGAGTTGTTGTCGCAGTGTCAGCGCATTTGCGGTAGAGAGATTTTGCAATGACTCGGGGGCTTCTACTTCATACCACTCGTTAGCAGTGAGCGTGATATTGCATTGACTGAGTATTTTATTTGCTTGTGTCAGGGCGGTTTGGATGGCAGAGCTCTGCCACTTGTCATTTAATACAAAGACATCCACAGATAACTGGTACTGCGACGGCGACGGGTTGTCCTGTCCGTTGTTCGTTTTGCGTGTCAGCACCGTCGGTGTTGTTGTGAATAGATTTCCCAGGTAACCGGTGCTGACATATTTCGCACTATTAGCGCGGATGGATCGTTGCTCAATGGCATTTTTTAATGCTTCGGTGTCCAGTTGGGGGGACTGGTTCAGCAGTCTTGCCGCCAGTGCTACCAGTCTGGATACTGCATAGCTTGACCCGGATACTTCTCGCCGACTGCCATCGTAATCAAGTGCACTTATCTGTTCGGCCGGCAGCAGATAATCAACGGATAAAGGGCCGTAGTTGGTTCGATCTGCCGGTTCGGCAAAATCATTAGCCGAGGTCACTACCAGCATGTTGTCAATTTCAAGAGATGCAGGGTAGACGCCCGTGCGGTCGATATTTCGACCATTGTTACCCGCCGAAGCAATGAATAGAATCTGTGGATGTCGCTCGGCTGTCCGCTGAAACGCTGCCCACTCCTGAAAACGATTGCCACCCAGTGGCATGCCGATAATACGAACATTATGTTGTACGGCATGTTCAATGAGCGCCTCCATGCGAGACATATCGGGTCTGGGGTAACGGTACGGCACAATTGCAATACCCGGTGCTTCATCAATCACAATAGAGGCAGTGCGAGTCCCGTGGCGCTGTATATTAAACGGCGACTGCACCGGGTGTGCATCGAAGGGCAGTGGGTCCATGTCCCAGAAGTCATAACCTATCAGCTTTCCAGACCGGTCTCTTGCCAGAGCATTTGCTATTTCCGGTAGTTGATAGTTAACCCCGGAATCGATCATCGCCACTCTTAATCTGGGTGGCTGAATCGGAGTAAGTTCTGGCGGTGGCGGGTTAAGCCATTGTCGCGGGCCAGTCGGCAGAAAATCAGAGGTCGACAGTTGTTGAGAGTACAGAGCCTTATTGTCTGCATCGAAAAATTGTTGCCAACCCTGTTGGAGCGTGCAGTCCTGTGTGTACATCAGTCGAACAGCCGGGGTGGTTCTGGCGGTGGTTTGAAATTGAGTAATGACTGTTCTGGGGGCTCGCATCGGTGGCGTGATCAGTTGCACCGAGAGTGATAGTGAATCCGGTAACGGCGTATCTATTAGCAGAGTGGTGCCGATCGCCCTTCCTCGAAACTCCAGTGGCTCATCTTTTATGGTGAGCGATTCCCCCAGGAGTGCTGTCGCGCCTTCTACTGCAGTTTCTACCAGCCGGTCACCGGGTGAGGCTGCGAAAATTTCACACAGTCGGCTGCCTAAATGGTCGAGCCTGTCAGTCGCTGCTCCGGCTGGATGGCTTGTGTGTATCAGAGCAGCAAACACAAGCCCGAATATGAATTTCATTGTCGAACCATCCGTATATGTTCTATGCCGCCTTCATCGAAAGTGTCGCCCTGTGCAACGAAACCGAATCGTTCATAGAGCGAAACCGCTGATGTTTGAGCATTCAGATAGAGCCGGTGTATTTGATGATCCGAAGCCGTATCCAGCAGCTTATGAATGATGTTGGTTGCGATACCATGCTGGCGGTAGTCCTTTAAAACAGCAATGCGGGTGAGCTTGCCATCTGTTTGCAGTCTGCCTGTGCCGGCCGGTTGATTGTCGATGCGGGCGATAGCATGCCAGCTGCTGTGTTCGTGCTCATCCCATTCGATGGATTCAGGGATTCCCTGTTCAACGATAAAGACAGCCCGTCTTATTGCTTCAATTTGCCGGCGACACTCCGAAAAGCCCACAATGTCGACAGATACCGGGCTAGCATTCATCGTCTTCTAACAGCGTATGTTGATTCATCAGAGCGACCACTGTGTCGTGGTCTGCATCGATTATATCCGAGGTTGCTATCTTTCGCTGCTCACTCAATGCAATAGCCAGAGGCAGCGATACGTCAAAGCACTCTCCGTTGGCGAATAACAGGGTATTGTGATCATCTGACTTGTAACTCACAGAGTGTTCACTATTGCACACGAGCATAGCAGGCGTTTTCTTTCGGTTGAAAATATCTTGTGTACTCAGCTGAAGCGGTGCCGGTTGCTCTTGTGCGGTACGTTCACTCAGGTAGCGGCCGATGCATCGGTCCAGTACGGCATCGTCGACAGATAAAGCGGTTCTTATCAGTTTGCGCAGTGCATTGAAGTCGTGTTCGGCAATTTTACCCGGTGAGTCTGTCACGGTTCTTCCAGAATCGCTGAACCTGGGGGGCTGAACAGATTCGTCAAGCAGGTAGCTGATCAACGAGGGTAACATCTCGTCTGCTGAAGGGGCCCGGAATCCGATAGACCATGTCATACACGGATCTTCAGCGGCAATGCCATGGTGGGCGAATTTAGGCGGCAGATAAAGCATGTCACCAGTGCCGAGCCGGTGGGTTTCATCGGCAGTAAAGTCGCCGAGCATAGCAATGGCTGCAAGCGGGTCGTGTGTTGTGCTTTCACGGGCGGTGGTTTCAAATTGCCATTGTCGAACGCCGCTGGCTTGTAACAGAAAAACATCATACTGATCTATGTGGGCACCGACTGAGCCTCCGGTGGGTGCATAGCTGATCATCAGATCATCAATGCGCCAGTCAGGCAGAAACCGGAATGGCTCCAGATAAACACGGAAGTCCGGCAATAGTTTTTCAACATCACTGATTAACAGTGACCATTGCGTACTGCTGATGTTGTCAAAAAAAGATTCATCAAAAGGACCGTGGCTCATACGCCATTCGTGCTCATCGACGCATTCGATAAAACGCGAGTTGGCGTCGTCATCAAGGGCCAGGCCTGCCAGTTCGTTCTCGTCCAGCGGATTAGAAAATTCCGGAAATGCGTTTTTGATCAGCAATGGTTTTTGCTGCCAGTACTGCTGCAAAAACAAGTGCTGATCAATTCCCTGCGGCCAGTTGATCTGCATCAGTTAACGGCTCTGAGGCAGCGATTTTGCCAGCATTCGGGCGTGACCGGTGTAATTAGCCGGTGTCAGCGCGTGAAGATCCTTTTTGGCTTCCTCAGGTAAATCCAGTGTGTCTATAAATGCCTGCAGGGTAGACTGCGTTATCGCTTCACCGCGGGTTAATGCCTTGAGTTGTTCGTAAGGATTGGCAATGCCATATCGGCGCATCACTGTTTGAATCGGTTCGGCCAGCACTTCCCACGATGCATTCAGGTCTGCTGCTACCGCCTGTTCATCGAGCTGAAGTTTGCCTATGCCTTTCAGCAGAGATTCATAGGCGATCAGTGAGTGAGCAAACGCCACCCCGAGGTTGCGTAACACGGTGGAGTCGGTCAAATCACGTTGCCAGCGCGAGACGGGAAGTTTTGCACTGAAGTGACCAAACAGAGCGTTGGCAAGACCCAGATTCCCTTCAGCATTTTCAAAATCAATCGGATTGACTTTGTGTGGCATGGTGGATGAACCTACCTCACCGGCGACGACTTTCTGCTTGAAATACCCGATCGAAATATAGGACCAGATATCGCGGGCATAATCGATCAAAATAGTGTTGGCGCGACTGAACGCGTCAAACAATTCTGCCATATAGTCATGTGGTTCGATTTGAGTCGTGTAAGGGTTTAACGTGAGCCCGAGCGACTCGATCATCCGGTTGGACAAAGCGGGCCAGTCGACATTCGGGTAGGCCGTGAGATGCGCGTTATAGTTGCCGACGGCACCATTCATTTTTCCAAGCAGCCGGATCTGCACCACGGTGTCTATCTGCCTCTGCAGCCGATACGCCACATTTGCCATCTCTTTGCCCATGGTAGACGGGGTAGCGGTCTGACCGTGCGTCCGTGATAACAGCGCCACGTCGGCATAATCGGTGGCGAGTGCAGAAATCGCTGATAGCGTGTTACGCAGCGCCGGCAGCACCACATCGTTGATGCCGTCTTTTAAAGACAGCGCATGGGAAAGATTGTTAATGTCTTCCGACGTGCAGGCAAAATGTAAAAATCCACTGACAGCCGCGAGCTCTTCGTGTTGTTCGAACTGCTCCTGCAGCCAGTATTCAACTGCCTTGACGTCATGATTGGT
>JAHDHK010000270.1 GCA_020631335.1 Chromatiales bacterium | reverse complement strand
GACGATCATCTCGTGGTTATCTGCCAGTGGTCACACTTTCTAATCGGGGCTCACAGTGTTGCTGCTGTCGGAAGATCTGGATGAGATACTGGAACTGGCCGATCGGGTCACCGTGATGTCTGCAGGCCGTATTGCCTATAATGCACCGGCGTCACAGACTGATCGTGGTGAGATTGGACGGGCTATGGGAGGTCGCTGAGTACATGCAGTCCACTTCAACGCGTCGCATTGAAAATGCACGGCCTTTTGCGTTTAGTTTTTCGTTGTCGAGCACTGCGCTGATTGTCATTGACATGCAGTGTGACTTCATCAATCCCGGAGGGTTTGGTGCGTCACTCGGCAACGATGTTAGTCCGCTGCAGTCAATTATTCCAAGTGTACAACAACTCCTTGCCGTCGCGCGGGAAGTCGGCATGACGGTGATTCACACGCGCGAGTGTCACCAGCCGGACTTGTCTGATTGTCCCCCGGCCAAGCGTAACCGGGGTAATCCGATGCTTCGCATTGGTGATGAAGGTCCGATGGGCCGGATACTGGTGGCGGACTCTGACGGTGCACAGATCATCCCCGAGCTCGCTCCGCTTGATAGTGAAGCGGTAATAGACAAACCCGGAAAAGGGGCGTTTTATGCAACGCCACTGCAGGATCACCTGAAAGCGCTGGGCATACAACAACTCATCTTCAGCGGTGTGACCACCGAGGTGTGTGTACAAACCTCTATGCGTGAGGCCAATGATCGCGGTTATGACTGCCTGCTTGCCGAAGACGCAACCGAAAGCTACTTCCCCGAATTTAAAGTCAGTACCCTTGACATGATAAGAGCACAAGGGGCGATAGTCGGCTGGACAGCCTCAGTCGCAGCTATAAAAACCGCGCTGAGAAAGAGGTAACGCAATGTCGGGCAATCAACTTACCAACTCCGTTCACGTCAGTAATCTTCTGAATGGCGGGTGGCAAACACTTAAGTTCGATCCGTTTCGCGAAGGGATTGAAATATGTTTGCTGCGGAGCAAATTTCCGCAAGTGGCGTTATTACGTTACGCGGCAGGTGCTTCAGTGCCCAGGCATCGTCATACCGGCCTTGAGACTATTATTGTCCTTGAGGGAGAGCAAAGCGATGAATCCGGAAGCTACCCGCAAGGCAGCGTGGTGTTGAACCCGCAGGGCAGTGAACACTCGGTGTGGTCATCTTCCGGTTGTGTGGTACTCATTCAATGGGAAAGCGCGGTGGAGTTTGTTTAACCAAAAACGTCTTTACGGAATACACATAATTATCATTGACTGGTCGCTGATGTTGGTTTCCCACGCATCGAGTGGAAAACCGCCCGATGCCCTGATCTAAACCTGTAGCGGTGGAATAAACGTCCCGCAAAACCGGCACCCTGCATTCAAGCCAGTTGATTCGGTTGAATCTAAAGGAATAAACACCAGCCACATCCCTTACTAAAATCCGTACAGCAATTCCGGATTATCTACCAATATCTTCTTCCGCAACGCCTCACCTGGCGCCCAGTCGGCCAGTTGATCCAGTAGCGCACCATCGTTGGGCATATTGCCTTTCACGGCAGGGTGTGGCCAGTCGGTGCCCCAGACGATCCGCTCATCGTTGGCTTCGATGATCGCTTTGGCATACGGAATCACGTCATCATAAGGGGTTGTGGGGGAGGTTGTAATGCGGTACGTGCCTGTCATCTTTGCCCAGCCTTTTCCATCACGCAGCAGGTTGAGAAAGTCCTGAAAGCCGGGGTGTTCTATCGGGTTATCTGTTTTCATATAACCGAGGTGACCAAAGGAGACATCAACCGCCATACCATTCATGGTTTCGCGCAAATCGTCGAATTTGTGTACGTTGATCAGAACTTCCAGGTGCCAGCCCATGTCTTTCAGGCGTTCGGTAAATTTTTGCACAGCGCGTGAACCGTCGAACGGGTTGCCGCCCTTGTCTACCAGGTTTACTCGTGCACCACGTGCACCCTGGTCATGAAAATCTTTTAACTGTTGATCTGTTACCGTTGCATCGACAGCGACTACCGCCAGAAATTTTCCGTTCATTTTGGCGACTGCATCCAGCATGCATGAATTGTCTACACCGTAGACACTGGGTTGAGTCAGTACGGCTCTTTCTATTCCACCCAGTACCCTATGTAATTCCAGGTAAGATTCCAGCGTTGCAGCAGGCGGCGTATAACCACGGGCAGGTGAATACGGGTATTCATCAGCAGTGGCAAAAATATGAGCATGGCTGTCAATCGTGCCTGCCGGTAAATCGAACTTTGCCTTGGTCGGTTTTGGATCCGGCCCCTGGCACGCGGGATACTTGTCTTCTGTCATTCTCTAGTTTTCCGATTCAGTTAAAACGCCTGAATTAATATGCTTGCGCTGCCAGCCCCACACCGCTGCTAACAGCAATAATCCCGCGATATTGACAAGCGAATATACTGACCACCACCGTTAACTTTGTCCAGATTGCACCTCCGGATTCATCAAAGTTCAGTATGAGTGTAAATTCAACTGCCAGCGGCAGTATATCGAGCATCTTCACAAACTGAAAACTTATAGAGCCTGTTTACCACGAATTTCAATAGGCAATAACGGCGACGATAAAGACATCCATGCAGACTGGCGGTGTAATATTGGAATTCTGGCCGAGCCTGAATAAGACCAGGTGTGCAGCGGGAATGGGTAACGCCTGGAGATGCAGTGCCGCAAAGGACAGCAGATGAAACCAACGTTGTCTCAATACTTGCATTGGGTGTTGCAGTTCGCTTTGCGTTAAACTTTCAATGCCGGTCTTCCTGGCTTCAAAAGGTCAACCAGACCAATAAATTATCACTATTGAATCGCTGGAGCATCGACTACGAAGCCATCGGCGCTCAGATCGGGTTTCGCTCTATATAGGCTAAAGCAGAGTGGACGGCTGTCTCAGCCAGCAATGCTTGCGACTTGGAGCGGGGCTCCCGGAAGTGGCCGGTACACCGTTGCTTTTTTGGTCTGGGCAGCTGCATTGGTTGCGAAATTAACATCTTCTTTTTTGTAACTTTCCCGATTAGGTTATCATTAGAAACACGCGCTAATTTTGCGATCAAAAAAACAATCCAGAGAAAACAGACATGACACAGCAGGTCGAAGCAAACGGCATTAACATCAACTACCGATTCGATGGCCCCGAGGATGCACCCATCGTTATGCTCAGTAACAGCCTGATGTCGAACCTCACGATGTGGGAACCGCAGATGTCGGTACTGACTGAGTCCTTTCGGGTGCTGCGCTATGACACTCGCGGGCATGGTAATACGGATGCGCCAGCCGGCCCGTACACCATTCAATTGCTGGCCGAAGATGTCGTTGCTCTGCTTGATGCGTTGAAAATCGACAAGGTCCACTTTGCCGGTCTGTCAATGGGCGGCATGATTGCCCAGTATCTGGGGGCTAACCATAGCGAGCGTCTTCATTCGCTGTTGCTGTGCGATACCGCCAGTGAGATGCCGACTCTGGAGATGTGGAATGATCGTATCTCAACGGCGCGGGATAACGGTATTAGTGCACTACTTGACGGCACGCTGCAGCGCTGGTTCACAACCCCTTTTCGTGAAAACGATAAAGCTGCCGTAGAGAAAGTAGCGCATATGATCCGCACAACCAATACTGACGGATATATTGCCTGTGCCAGCGCAGTGAGGGACATGAGCCAGACTGCCATTCTGTCAAAAATCCCGGTACCCACCATTATTATTGTCGGTGAGGATGACCCTGCCTGTACCGTTGCACAATCCAAAGTGCTTGAAGAGCACATAAAAGGTTCAGAACTTGTGGTGATAAAAAATGCTGCACACTTGTCGAATATCGAAAAGACCAATGAATTTAACGATGCAATGCTGGGCTTTCTACGCAGGCAGTAGCGCAGCATGACTGCAATATTCCCGGGGCGAACACGTTATTGTTCCGGTGTAACAAAGCAATTAGCGATATGCGAAAAGCATGGTTGATTTGATCAGGCTAAAGCTAACTCACCGGTGATCCGATTTCCCAACCATACACGCTACTACTTAATCTGAACTTTATCAGGAGTGCTTTATGCCAAGAGAATTTAGACGAGTTGTTACCGGTCATGATGCTAACGGCAAAGCAGTTGTTGTCAGTGATTCAACGGCGTCGCAGTATCTGGAGCGTCCTAATCGGCCCGGGGTACGTCTGACTAACTTCTGGATAGAGCGTGGAAGCCCGGCTGAATACGACGGACCGGAGGAAACCTGCAGTGGTGACTTTGTGCTGCATCCACCGCCCATGGGCAGCACGTTCCGCTGTGTGGAGTTTCTGCCTGAAGACCCTGAAGTAATGAAAACACTGGATGGCAAATCTGCATTCAGTGAAATGGGTGCCGGGGCCAATATTGTAGAAGATGCAAGGCATCCGTTTATGCATCGAACCGACTCACTCGACTATGCGATTGTGCTGTCTGGTGAGATCTGGATGATGCTCGATGAAGAAGAGGATGATCTGCTGCTGAAAGCCGGGGATGTGCTCATTCAACGCGGCAACAATCACGCCTGGTCAAATCGCGGCACAGAACCTTGCGTGATTGCATTTATTCTGATTGACGGGGTCACTCAACGCGAAGCCAGTGGAGATGAGTCCAAGGGTATACCACGTCGCAGTTAGTATCTGCGACCTGTAGCGCCAGTTATCCGGCTATGCCGGCAGTATGAGTGTTTGTTGAATACAGCGGCGATCGGGTGCCGGCGCTGTTGCGCTTATGCCTGGTGTAAATGAATACCACTAACGACGAGCCCGGCTGTATTAGTGGCCATTGATTGATACATCAGTAGAAGGCCGCTACCTGCCATCGCAATCCGGCTCAGTACGCCCAGTGGTTGTAGAAAATAACCGACTACTGCGGTGGCAATACAATAAACACTGATAAGACCCACAGCGATCGCCAATATGATTTCGACTACCGAGCCATCCATCAGCAACGCCGGTCCAAAGAAAAACATAAACGGTAAAACATAACTGGTGATGCCATAGGCAAATGCGGTCCAGCTGGTTTTGTTGATGTCACTGCCCGCGATACCCGCTGCTACATAAGAGGCGAGGGCGACGGGTGGGGTAATGGTCGATATGCAGCCAAAGAAAAAAACAAACATATGGGCAGTCAGGTTGGGTATACCCATTTGAACCAAGGGTGGAGCTACCACTGTGGCCAGGATCACATAAGCTGCGGTGGTGGGGAGTCCCATGCCCAACACGATTGCCATCAGCGCGGTCAGGCACAATGCGATCACCGGCTGACCGGCGGAAATACCGATGATGGCTGCAGAAATTTGCGACCCGATGCCTGTCATTGCCAACACACCTGCCACAATACCGGCCGCAGCGCAGGCGGCAGCAATAGAAAGCACGGCAAGTGCGCCTTCTTCCAGTGATTTAAAAACTCTGAACACGTAGCCTTTCAGGTCACGAAATTCAAATAGAAAGCAACCGATCAATAAAACGATTAATGCCACGAATGATGCGCGAAAGGGAGAGTAGCCGATAACCATCAAACCAATCAGAAGCACAAAGGGAATGACAAAACGCAGGCCGGGCAGAAACACAGACAGGAAACCCTCTGAGGGGCCTTCATCGACACTGATTGGCATATCAGACTTTAAAGCCCGCAGATGAACGATGAACAGAATTGAACAGAAGAACAGCAATGCGGGTATGAGACCGGCCTTCATCACCTCGCGGTAGGGGATACCGATGATTTCGGCCATAATAAATGCCGCAGCACCCATGATGGGCGGCATGATTTGCCCCCCTGTGGAGACAACCGCTTCAATGGCACCCGCCTGATTGGGTTTGTAACCCTCACGCTTCATCATCGGAATAGTCATGGTGCCGGTGACAGCGACATTGCCCGCAGCAGAGCCCGAAATCATACCGAGCAAAGTGCTGAAGATCACCGCTGTCTTTGCCGATGCGGCACGTGTTCCGCGTGTTGCCATGCTGGCAATTCGAAAGAAAAAGTCCCCCGCGCCAAAGTTGTTTAGAAACGCACCGAAAATAGTGAATATGATGATGTACGAAGCAGAAACACCCAGTGGTATGCCGAATATGCCCTCTGTACCGGTGGCCATAAAGATGGCGACGCGCTCAATGCTGTAGCCGCGACCGGAAATTACATCTGGCAGGTAAGGGGCAAGCAACGGATAGGCAAGAAAAACAATGGCGATAAGGCTGAGTAAAAAGCCGATGCGCCGCACCACTGCAAAAAGCACCAGAATGATCAGTACCACCCCGACCCGGGCGTCCAGATCACTTGTCACACCACCGCTGAAGGCAATGGGTTTCCAGCGCATGTAGGTGTAGAGACCAGCTGCGAGCGAAAGCAGGGCCAGCAATATTCTGATTGAGAGGCTTACAACACCGGGTGACGTTGTTGTTGCCAGGCCTGTTGCGGTAGTGGATGCGTGATTGGTAGCTTGAGATTTTCCCGCCACCAGAAAAACAAGCACCAGCATCACTGTCAGGTGGATGCTGCGGATATCCATCGTTGAATAGCTGCCTACACCCGCCACGATAGACAAGTGCCAGAGGCTTAGACAAATGGCGATGATCGAAACTAACCGATCAAGGATTTTCTGGATGCCCGGCATCGTTAATGATTACTCTGCAGCTGTACAATAGTGGCGCTAACATCACCACAGTGTTCAGCACGTCCCTGTGCTGTGTTTTATCGATAGTTATAGTGATTCAAAATAGGCTTTCGCCGCCGGATGCAACGGTATGGGAAGATCCAGTGAGTTGGCAGGTACAATCTGTTTTGCCAGCGCGTTTTCTGAAATCAGATCGTCGAGATTGCCGTAAATGGCATTGAGCAGGGTGGTTGCTCTTTTCTCATCCATTTTGCTTGAGGCAATTAACATATTGGCCGAGCCAATCACAGTGATGTCACTACCGGATTTATAAACATCAGCGGGAACAGTAACGTTAGAGTAGTACGGGAATTTTTCGGTGACCGTATCCATCATTTCATCACTGAGCTCGATGAATTTCAGTTCTTTAGTGGCACCGGTTTGTAACACGGCTGAAGTGGGAAAGCCGGCCAGTGCAAAAGAAGCATCTACGTTGCCGTCTGCCAGTTGGCTAAAACCATCCGCGTATGACAGAAAGCTCGGCACGATGTCTTCTATTTTCATATCATAGAGTGACAACAGGTTTCTCATGATGCTGAGCGTGCCACCGCCTGCCGGACCAATAGCCACACGTTTGCCTTTGAGGTCTTCAAGGCCTTCAATGCCGGAGCCCGGCAGTGTCACCATGTGGAGTACACTCGAATGCAATGAGCCCATCGCCTGGATATCGAGAGGTTCTTTGTACGGGCCTTTACCTTTGACAGCCAGAAAGCTCAGGCTTGCCGGTGCAATGCCCAGTTCGACCTCACCGGAGTCGACCAGTCGCGGGTTCTCAGCACCGCCGCCTGTCACGATTGGCACCATTTCATAGCCTTCTGCGTGCTTGTTGACCATGCTGCTCAGAGCTTGCCCCATCGGGTAATAAGCACCGCCGAGACTCGCCGTTCCAATGCGCAGTTTCTCCTGCGCCGTTGCCGCACTCGATGCAACTGCAAATGCCGCTATCGCGAATAATTTCAGTTTGAGTTTCACGTAATTCCTCCAGTTTGCTGTTGGGATGGTCAGGTCATACCCGCCCGCGACCATAATATCTCATTGCGCGCTGATTTTATCGATAATCGGTAGATTAGTGGTCTGTATTTGTGGCCGCGAGAATAAATTTCTCCGGTGTCAGTGGCAAATCCGCCATGGTGACGCCGGCCGCTGTGCTCACGGCATTAACAATCGCCGCGGAAACAGG
>JAHDHK010000269.1 GCA_020631335.1 Chromatiales bacterium | reverse complement strand
GTTCAAACACACCCGCCACGTTAACGCTGCCTGATCGCATGCGTAACATTCGAGCCGTTCAGTCTGAAGCATTCCAGCTGCGGCTTGAGGTCAACAACGTGCCGGTTGAAATATCTCAAAGCGATGTCGAGCCGTTTACGTGGGTTGCCGTGGTCAACGTACCGGTCGATAGAAATTCATCCGTGAGCGCGGAATGGTCCATCAATTACGAAACGAGCGCACAAAACTACAACCTGATGCTGGCACAGCAACAACGCGTCGTGACGGTCAGGAATAACGCTGTTGAAGTGTTTTTCAGTCAGGGTGGTTACAACATCAATGCCCACGATTTCGATGATGACGGATACCCGAATCTTGATGAAATCATAGAAGGTCGATCACCAGTCGCCCTGGTCGACGGCTATATAGACAACAGTGGCATCTATTCCACCGGCGCAACAGTACCCGCATCTCCAGAGTGTGGCTCTGAGTTACCCATCGCCACACAAGTGCAGTTTGCTACAGCGGAACAGACAGCAATCAACAGCCAGGATCTGACTGCCTGGTGGTGTGCGCGACTCATCCCCGAAGAGCAAAACCTCGCCGGTGAAATCGTTTCTCCCGAAGGCATTGAAATACAGGTGGTGGTGCAGGACGATGTTGCCGGATTAACCGACAGTGACGCAAACCGTAAATATGACGACGACAGTGTCGAGATATTTATAGATGGCAACAACAGCAAAGGGAATACTTACGACGGTCAGGACGACTACCAGTTTATCTTTCTGGCAGATGGAGATAACAACTCTCCAATGACCAAAGGCAGAGCACTGCCACCCGGCCTGCAATCCACCACAGCATTAACACCTTCCGGTTATCAGCTAACTGTATTTCTGCCACACGAAGAAGTTGGCATTCAGCATGGGCAGCCCTTCGGCATCAATGTGGAGGTTAATGATGATGACGATGGAGGATCACGAGACGATAAAGCCAGCTGGGTGGCAGAAAAAGGCATTGATTTATCCTGGGTACAGCCAAGAAAGTTCGGTACCTCGCAAATACCCTGAACCCCTGCCCCTCGCAAAGCCTCATGAAAACTGCACTGCGAACAGCTAATAAAAAAGCAATTGAATTTTCATAAAACAAAACAAACACCGTTAAACTTATGCAAAGGCCATCAGCATAGCCACTTACCCATACCATTAGCTACCGGGCACGAAACAGAAAAGCACTCCGACAACATCTTTGAATTCACCCGACACTGATCATAGCCACATTTATAAATGATACATTCAGAAAGAATTCAATTGATAAAGCCCGATATAGATCTGGCAACAGAAATCAACAGCGCCATACTCGAATCACAACAGGAACTGGAACAGTACCTGGGCTGGGTCTCTGAGGCACTGAACAATCCGATGGCTAATCTGCAAAAGGCCATCGAGAATCATGAAAATTTCACCGGAGAACTCAGATATTTTATTATTGACCGGGTCTCCTCGAACATCGTCGGCACCATCGGTTTGATCATTCGCGACCCGGAAGTACCCTTTTTCGAAATCGGTTACTGGGTACGCACCTCGCAGTCCGGCAAAGGCTACGTGACTGAGGCAGTCAATCTTCTACAGACCTACGCCTTTGAAGAATTCCATGCCAAACGCCTCGAAATTCGCATGGCAGGCAGCAATACCAAAAGCAGAGCAGTGGCACAAAGGTGCGGCTTCGTATTTGAAGCGAAGCTCATTAACGAACGACGTCTCCCCGACGGTGCGCTATCCGACACCCTGGTGTACGCCAAGTATGCCCCGGTGTAATCGAGTGCACATATAATCATGGTAACTGTAGGCATTATTTCGGATACGCACGGCCAACTCAGACAACAGGCCGTCGATGCACTTCGTGGCAGCGATTATATTATTCACGGTGGTGACATAGGCAAACAGAGCATCATTGATACCTTGTCAGCACTCGCCCCGGTCACCGCTGTCAGAGGCAATATTGACAAAGGAGCACTTAGAGCCGCCTACCCGCATGATCAGACGCTACATATTAACGACGTCTGTATCTATACCACCCATATTCTCGATGATATGAACCACAATCCTGCTGCCGCCGGATTTCAGGTAGTCGTTTACGGCCACTCACACAAGCCGGAAATCAAAACGACAGATGGCGTTTTGTATATCAACCCCGGCAGTGCCGGCCCGAGAAGGTTCTCTCTTCCGGTGACTGTTGCCAGACTCACCATTCGCGGCAGCACATTGAATGCGGAAATTATCGAACTGGATCTAACCGGCGGATAAGCGCCGGGCTATCTGCTTAACTCAACTGCTCATGGCACGGCACTCCTCTTTAATGCCCTGCCATCTCTTGCGCCCACTGGCAGAAGCCGGCACCGTTTACTCACAAGCCTCATGCATAAAATCATGTGTATATTTATCTGAAAACATCTTGACCTAAAGTTAACTTGAGGTTTTATCATGTCTTCGACATCAAGGAGACACCATGACTACTTCATACCTGGAACACGCGAATATCACTGTCCAAAACCCCGATACTGCCGCAGAACTGTTCTGTCGATTATTTGACTGGAAGATACGCTGGCACGGAGACGCAATGGACACCGGACGCACTGTACACGTAGGCAATGACACTTCTTACCTTGCCCTTTACTCTCAGCCGGGCGCCGAAAAAGACACCATCAATACTTACACAAAAGTGGGCATCATGAACCACGTCGGGTTGGTCGTGGATGACCTGGAAGCGGTTGAAGCCAGAGTCACAAACGAAGGCCTGACCATCACCAGCCGCGCTGATTATGAGCCGGGCAGACGATTCTATTTCGACACCCCCGATGGCATAGAGATCGAGGTGATCAGCTACAGCAATGCCTGAGGCTGCTTGCTGCGAGGCCCGCTTTTGTCGACAGCAGCGCCATTGGGCGTCAGGCAGCTTGTTCATCAAGGCTAACCCGCAAGATCAACCCATTGAAGCCAGCCATTGCCAGGGCCGGTGCTGCGGCCCTGGCAAACCACCTCTTGACAAGACTGCTGTAAAAACAACACCTGAGTACTGTTAAAGAAAAACCAAAGCGTCAGCGAGGCGGCAATTCCCCCGCCAGCCTCGCTCTCGCATCGGTTTTCTCGCAGCACCTGACGCGCAATGGACTGTGGCGTCACCTCATGAGGCTCGAAACAGCAACTTTGTGGCGAAATAAATCAAGTACAGCGGGCCCGACATAGGGTAGTGTCGAACTTCTTCGAGCTGCCAGCCACGGCCCCTTATGAGACAACACAACTCAATCAATACCGGTTACGACAGCGACCCCGCCAGCTCCCTGTCGCTGAACGCCGATGCCTACACCGGGCCCGGATGGTTCGAAACAGACCGCAAGGCAATTATCGCCAGAACCTGGCAGTGGGTATGTCATGTCGAAAAAACCCGCACCCCCGGTGCCTATATCACGACAGAAATAGCAGGCTACCCGATTGCCGTGGTGCGCGATAAAAGCGGAGAGCTGCGAGCTTTCTACAATGTCTGTAAGCACCGCGCTCATCACCTGCTCAGCGGCGAAGGCAAAACGTCGTTAATTGTCTGCCCCTACCATGCCTGGGCCTACCGGCTCGACGGTAAACTGCAGGGCGCGCCGCACACGCAGAACCTGAAGCACTTTTCCAAAGAAGACATCTGTCTGGATCAGGTACAGGCAGAAGAGTTCTGTGGTTTTGTGTTTGTTAACCTCGACCCGAGCGCACCGTCACTGGCAAAACAATCCGGCGGACTTCAATCAGAAGTCATGCACTGGGCACCGGATGTCGCCGACCTCACCTTTGGTCATCGACTCTCGTACGATATTAAATCCAACTGGAAAAACGTAGTCGACAACTTTTTAGAGTGCTATCACTGCCCCGTGGCACATAAAGACTTCTGCAACCTGGTAGACATGGACACCTACAAGGTCACCACGCACGGCATCTATTCAAGCCACATGGCAGACGCCGGCAACGCACCCAACACGGCTTATGATGTATCCGACGCGACGGTAAAAACACATGCCGTATGGTGGCTGTGGCCGACGACCTGCCTGATGCGCTACCCCGGACGCTCCAGCATGATTGTGTTAAACATCATTCCTGTGGGTGTCGATCGAACGCTGGAAACCTACGACTTCTACCTCGAAACCCCTGAGCCTAACGATATGGAACTCGATGCCATTCGTTATCTTGACGAGGTGTTGCAGGTAGAAGACATTTCACTGGTGGAAAGCGTGCAGAAAGGCATGAGCACACCAGCCTTTCAACAGGGGCGTATCGTTCACGACCCCGACGGCTCGGGCAAGTCCGAGCACGCACTGCACCACTTCCACGGCCTGGTGCTGGACGCCTACGCCCGACAACTGCCCGAAGCACTGCCAGAGTAAATCTGAATGAAAAAACCCAATATTGTTGTGGTCATGGCCGATCAGCTGGCGCCGCAATTTACAGGCTGTTACGGTCATCCGGTGGCCAGCACCCCGCATATCGATGCGCTTGCCTCTCGCGGTATGCGCTTTGATGCCGCCTACTGCAACTCACCACTGTGTGCGCCTTCGCGCTTTGCGTTTATGTCCGGTCAGCTGATCAGTCGCATTGCCGCCTATGACAACGCCTCTGAGTTCAAATCGAGCGTGCCCACCTTTGCACATTATTTAAGGCTGCTGGACTATCGCACCTGTTTATCGGGCAAAATGCATTTTGTCGGTCCCGATCAAAAGCATGGCTTTGAAGACCGCGTCACCACCGATATCTACCCCTCTGACTTTGCCTGGACACCAGACTGGGAAGCACACGACGAGCGCATAGACAAGTGGTACCACAACATGCAGACGGTCAAGGAAAGCGGCATGGCACAGGCGACTTTCCAGATAGACTACGACGATGAAGTCGGCTTTGCCGCACGACGCTGGCTGTTTGACCGGGCGCGGGACAAAGCACAAAACCCTCAGGCGTCACCGCCGTTCATGATGGTCGCAAGCTTTATCCATCCTCACGACCCTTATGTGGCCCGGCCCGAATGGTGGAACCTCTACAGTGACGACGATATTGATCTGCCGGCCTACGTACCCCCCATCGAAGCACAGGACGCATTCTCAAAGCGGGTTATGGACGGCATTGAAGCATCCACCATTCCGCTCACCGAAGAAGAAGTCCGCCGTGCACGTCGTGCTTATCTGGCTAACGTCAGTTATTTCGACAGCAAGGTCGGTCAGCTGGTACAAACACTGGAAGAAACCGGTGAGCTGGATAACACCATCGTTATCGTGACCGCAGACCATGGAGACATGCTCGGTGAGCGCGGCCTGTGGTACAAAATGAATTTCTTTGAACACTCCGCACGCGTACCACTGATTATGGCAGGCCCGGGTGTTGCTCACGGTACCGCCGCCAACGCCTGTTCACTGATCGACTTGCTCCCCACCTTTATCGAAATTGCCGGCGGCACTAAAGACATGCTGGGCGAACCCGTCGACGGACGCAGCCTGATGCCACTGGCAAGAGGTGAAGATGACCCGGTCGATGAAGCCATCGGAGAGTACTGTGCCGAGATGACCCCCTACCCGGTCATTATGATTCGCCGCGGCCAGTACAAATACATTCACTGTGACTTCGACCCGCCACAACTCTACAACGTGGTTGATGATCCTTTAGAAAAACACAACCTGGCCAACCACCCTGAGCACGCAGTAACGGCAAAGGCATTTGCTGAAGAAATCGCTGCACGCTGGAATGGTGAAGCACTGAGACAGCAGGTTATTGCCACACAAAAGTCACGGCGGGCACTGGCAAAGGCCATGCAAACAGGCAACCTTGAACACTGGGACTACAACCCGCCATCAGATGCCAGTCAGCAATATGTGCGCAATCATATGGACTGGACGGTTACCGCAGAACGCTACCGTTTCCCACCGACAGAAACCCCGGACTAATCACAATGACACTTGAAGGTAAAGTTGCACTGGTCACCGGCGGGCGTGGAGGCATCGGCCGCGCAGTGGTCAAAAGACTCATGCGCGAGGGGGCATCCGTCTACGCCGCCGACCTCACAGAAAACGGATCGTTACAGCAACACGACAACGACGGCAGTCAGTTTGTAAAGCTTGATGTCACCCGTGAAGATGATGCAAAAGCCGTTGCCGCCACCATAAAAAAAGAACATGGCCATCTGAACATTCTCGTCAATGCCGCCGGCATAGAAATCGAAAAAACCATCGAGGACACCTCGCTGGAAGAATGGAATCAGAGCTTTGCTGTCAATGTCACCGGTACATTTCTTACAGCCAAATACACACTGCCACTGCTGCGTGAGGCGGTAAAACAAGGCACCTCTTCAAGCATTATTAATTTCGGCTCTTATGACGGCTATATTGCAGACCCCGGGCTTGCCGCCTATTGCGCTACCAAAGGGGCAGTCCACGCCTTAACCAAAGCAATGGCGTGTGACCATGGCCCCGAAGGCATTCGCGTCAATGCGATCTGCCCGGGCTATGTAGATACTCCCATGCTGCAGAGCTTTTTCGAAGGTGATGGTTCCGGTGGCCAGGGTGGTAACATAGAATCACTGCAACAGGCTGTGCGCGATGTACATCCGCTGCGTACCTATGGCACCCCCGAAGACATTGCCAACCTGGTTAACTGGCTGGCAGGTGATGAAGCCCGCTATGCGAGCGGGCAGCTCTGGGTGCTCGACGGTGGCTTATCCGCACAAGTGCAGCAGATGAAACTTTAATAAACAATCAGGAGGAAACAACATGGCAAAGTCAGTCATCATTACCTGTGCACCCACCGGTGGTATACACACCCCCACCATGTCGCCACACCTGCCCATCACGCCAAGTGAAATTGCCACCGCCAGCATCGAAGCTGCAGAGGCCGGCGCATCGATCATTCATCTGCATGCGCGCGACCCGGATACCGGTAAGCCCGACCCGCGGCCGGAAACCTTCAGACAGTTTCTGCAGATAATCAAACAGTCCAGTAATGCCGTAGTCAATATTTCCACCGGCGGCGGCCTGGGGATGACAATCGACGAAAGACTGGCAGCTGCCATGGACGCCAGCCCGGAAATGGCCTCATTGAATATGGGGTCAATCAACTTCGGGCTGTTTCCACTACTGCAAAAGTACAAAGAATTCAAACACGACTGGGAACAGCCTTTTCTGGAGATGACAAAAGATTTCATCTTTCCCAACACCTTCGCCACCATTGAATATGCACTGAAAAACCTCGGCGAGAAACACGGCACCCGCTTCGAGTTTGAATGTTATGACCTGGGTCATTTGTACAACGTTAAGTGGTTTGTCGATCAGGGACTGATCAAGCCACCATTTTTCATACAAATGGTATTCGGCATACTCGGCGGTGTCGGCTCAGACCTCGATAACCTCATGCATATGCACAAAGTGGCCGACAGGTTGTTTGGTGCAGAAAACTACGAATGGTCAGTACTGGCCGCCGGAAAAAACCAAATGCCGTTTGCCACCCAAAGCGCCATGCTCGGCGGCAACCTTCGCGTTGGACTGGAAGACAGCCTGTACATAGAAAAAGGCAAACTGGCCACCTCCAACGCCGAGCAGGTCACCCGCATCAGAACCATCATAGAAAACCTCGGCCTAAGCGTCGCCACACCCGATGAAGCCCGAGAGCGCCTGGCGTTAAAAGGCGGTGACGTAGTCGGGTTCTAAAGGAAAGCACAGTCGCTACCAATTGGTGGATGCGCAAGCTTATCCCCCCTACCCTACCCCCACCCCCACCCCAAACAAAACCCACCAAACCCACCAAACCAAACACCCGTAGGGGGGATAAGAAACGAGCCCAAGCGAGTAACGCATCCACCACCAACAC
>JAHDHK010000268.1:982-7932 GCA_020631335.1 Chromatiales bacterium | reverse complement strand
GGGTTTCTGCCAGTTGCGGTAAAACTGTGCGGCGGTAATTTCCTTCGCTGAGATACCGAAGTTGTACGTGCTGTCGAAAGCCAGCAACTCGACAGACTCACTAATCACGTCGCTGCCGAAGTCTATGTTCAGATCAATATCCAGCGGATACAGTCTTGATTCGGTGATGTCAGCCGTACCCGACCCTGAGCGAAAAGACTGACGAAGGTTGTCTCCAATGCCCAGGCACGTAAATTCTTCCACATTCACACGCCACTCACGGTACAAATCACGAACAAACGACTGCACTGACTTTTCATCTTTACGGTTGAGTATCGGCACATCGTTAAAGTCAAAATACTGCTCGCCCATCGCCGCATAATTCGCCGATAGATCTTCACAATCATCGGCCTGTGCGGTAACACAGAACAACGGCTGGCAAAGCAGCAGTATGAGCAACAGGCGATGGGGATTTTTGGTCATTTGAAACAGCCCGGTTTCGAGAAAATACCACTGAAATATAGTGCAGGTCTGTACAGGGTGTGGTCCCCTTTTACGGGTTTTTCAGCTGAATCATTCGCGAGCCCGGGTTTTACTTCAGTGCAGAAACTGTGCAACCAGGGTGCGGGCACTTGGTTTCTCAGCAAATAAGCATGACCATCGAAAGTAGTTTCGAGGTTTTCCTGTGCATTGATAACGCGCATTGCCAGCTGCAATTGCGCTCTTTTTGCTCAACGAGCAGGCGTAACCGCCGTTAGACTTAAAGTCACCGTGCAAACGTAATCTACCAATGAAGGCGGAGCATTAATCACCAGGGAGCGAGAGTGGCATGGGAAACGAAAATACCTATTCACTGAAGGCACGACCCATCGGGCGCTATGCGAGTGCGCTGGAGGCTTCCTGGGCACTACACCTTCGCTCTATGTGTGATGTGGTTGAATACTCGGGGGCTGATCGGCAGTCTTTTGATTTTTTAGTGGAAAGCGGCGGACGCAAGCTTGCTGTTGAAATCAAACCACAGCTCAATAATGATCACAGTGCTGATACTGATGATCTGGGTATTCCCGATATAATATACGCCGCCGCTGCGCGTATTTACCGTCGACAGGTAGAGCACACTTGTCGTCGCGGTCTGACTGCCACGCTAATAGCCAGTGGTTATCCGGAATCTGCCCAGTGGTATCTGGTGTTGTGTGAATCCGATGATCGCCGCTACAGACACCGCCATATGCGCCGCAGCAAACTGTGGAACCACAGCATACATTCGCGCTCGGCATCAGACTATACAATCTATGTCATGGACAGCGAACCGGTATTCGGTGGGAATCTGCTGGAGTGGCTGTGCCACACGGTCAGTTCAGAGCAGGTAACATTTATCAATATGTTCGACCCACGACCGCTGGCACAATCCGCTCAGCGGGTCATAGATGAAAAACAGAAAAAGAAGCTGCAAAACCGTGCTCGCCAGGCAGCACGGCGTGACGCAGGGAAGTAACAAGCTCTTCCGGTAAGCGGGATATTCAACAGCCGGCAGCCCGGTGCTGTAAACATCAAACGCCTCGCATATTTAATTTGTGCCTTGTACTTCCTGTTCTATGGCTCCGAATATAGATTTTCCCTGCGGGTCGAACATTTCTATTCGGACTGTATCGCCGAACTTCATAAAATCGGTTTGCGGTTTACCGGTCGTAATTGTTTCAATCGTGCGGATTTCAGCAATACATGAAAAGCCCGCGCCACCCTCATCAATAGGTTTGCCGGGGCCGTTATCCAGTTTATTGGATACCGTACCTGAGCCGACAATTGAGCCGGCGCTGAGCTTTCGGGTTTTGGCTGCATGGGCGACCAACGTACCGAAGTCGAATGTCATATCTACGCTGGCATCGGCCCGTCCGAAAGGTTTGCCGTTATAGTCCACACGTAACGGTAAATGTACTTTACCGTCTTTCCAGGCGTCGCCCAGTTCATCGGGGGTAACCGCTACCGGTGAGAATGCACAAGAAGGTTTTGACTGTAAAAAGCCGAAGCCTTTGGCGAGTTCTGCGGGTATCAGATTGCGCAGAGATACATCATTAACCAGCATAATCAAGCGGATCGCCTTCAGCGCTTCATCACGCGTAGCGCCCATCGGTACATCATCGGTAATCACGGCTACTTCGCCTTCCATATCAATACCGCAGGTTTCGGTGTCCATTAAAATCGGTTCACGAGGTGCCAGAAAAGTATCCGAACCACCCTGATACATTAACGGATCGGTCCAGAATGATTCCGGCATTTCAGCACCGCGTGCCTGCCGCACCAGTTCTACGTGGTTGACATAAGCCGAGCCATCTACCCATTGATAGGCACGCGGTAGCGGAGACAGTGCTTCCCGTTCATGAAATCTTGCTGATGGCTGACTTCCATAGGCAAGCGTTTCAGCAACACTTTTCAATTTCGGCTCGCACTCGACCCAGTTGTCCAGTGCTGCCTGCAAAGTCGGTGCGATGCGCTCAACGGTTGTACATTGCGTCAGATCATTTGATACCACCACCAGTGTGCCGTCACGGGTACCATCGGCAAGTGTTGCAAGTTTCATTGTTATTGTCCGGTAGCTGGATTTATTTCTCTGCTCTTAAGTATTGCATAACTTGCCCGCCGAAGTTTATCCGACGTAGCCCTTGTCCATGTGCTGGGAGGGGGTAATAGTCAGTCGTGCTTGAATCGTATAAAAGTCCGGAACGTCGGTTTGCCGCTGCAATCTTCGCGCACGCGTCGTACCTCCATAAGTCGAATAATAAGGAGTGTTGAATTTTACAGTTTCCTCCAGGAAGGCGGGCTGTAGTTGAGTGCCGAGCGACTTTTAACAGCAACGCAAACACGTTGAAGGTGTATTTGAACGGATAAGCACAGCAGCTTGCTGCATAAGTTTGTCTGGCTGTATCAGGCGCAATTGAAGTAATAGTTAACTGGCGTTCCGAATACAACACGGGTACTTCAAATCAATGCAGCAGGCCCGTCCGTATGTAAGAGATTGCGCGCGGCTGTAACCAGTGTCGTGTTTAAAAGGGGGCTGCCAATCTCGTAACATGGCGCTCTGGTGGTTTCTGATCAATCACCGGTGCACTGTTACCGGCTCAGCGCCAGGTTCCCGGGTTTGGTAATTTGCAAGTCGCTACGGCAGGTTACACAATGACTGTGCTGCGACCGACGAGCCAATACTGCAGCAACGCATCAGTCTGGTGGAAAATCGAAATTCAGTTAATTTGATTAACAACCATTTTCATCATCTTGACATCGAGATGACGAAAAATGGTTGAGTCAACTACAAACAAGGACACGCGCTAATGAATAACTTTCGTCTACACCGTTCCCGCCGGGCCTTTCTGCAGGCCGCCGGAGCACTCGGAGCCGCCACAGTTTTGCATCCGTATTCTGTGTTTGCGTCAACCGGTCAGGCACATCTTCGCATCATGGAAACCACTGATCTTCATGTGCACATTTTTCCCTATGACTACTACGGTGATAAGCCGGCGGACAACGTCGGGCTGGCGCGTACAGCCGCCATTATCAACGAGATTCGGGCAGAGGCGGCTAACGCAGTACTGGTAGACAATGGTGACTTTCTGCAGGGCAACCCGATGGGTGACTACATTGCCTACGAGCGTGGCATGTCAGCAGGGCAGGTGCACCCGATTATCGCAGCGATGAATACGCTTGGTTTTGATTGCTCAACACTCGGTAACCACGAGTTTAACTACGGCCTTGAATTCATGGATGCTGTACTTGAAGGTGCAGAGTTTCCGTTTGTTTGTGCCAACGTGGCTGAGGGGGCGCTGGGCGCTACTGTGGGGCAGGATAAACCGCTCAACAACGTCAAGCCGTATACCATTCTTAATCGAACCGTTGTCACCGGTGATGGAAGCGAGCAGGCGATCAAAGTCGGTTTCATCGGTTTTGTGCCACAGCAGATCATGAACTGGGACCGGCGCTGGCTGAAAGGCAACCTCTCCACGCGTGACATCGTAGATGCCGCCGAGGCATGGGTGCCGGAAATGAAAGAGGCTGGCGCCGACATCATAGTGGCGTTGTCTCATTCGGGTATTGATACCGGCAGTCGCAGCGAAGGCATGGAAAACGCATCGTTACATCTGGCCGGTGTTAAGGGTATCGATGCGCTGGTAACCGGTCACCACCATCGTGTGTTCCCCGGTCCGGCCTATGAATCTTCTGATGGTCTCGATTCCACTGCCGGTACGCTGCAGGGTAAACCGGCGGTCATGGCCGGGTTCTGGGGTTCTCATCTGGGCCTTATTGATCTGCTGGTTGAAAAGCAGGGCGATCAATGGGTCGTGTTGTCGGCTGAATCTGAAGCCCGTCCGATCTCGGAGCGGGTGGAGCGTAAAAATGTACCGTTAGTAGAAAGTGATGATTCTGTCCTGGGTTCAGTGCAGGCTGACCACGATGCCACACTGGCATATGTCCGTCGTGCGGTCGGCAAAACCGCCGCACCACTGCAAAGCTATTTTGCACTGGTGGCCGATGATCCTTCAGTGCAGATCGTCAGCCAGGCACAAACCTGGTACATCGCGGAGATGATGCAGGGAACTGAATGGGAAGGCCTGCCAGTGTTATCCGCAGCGGCACCGTTTAAAGCCGGTGGTCGCGGTGGACCGGATTACTACACCGATGTGCCCGCTGGTGATGTAGCGATCAAACATGTATCTGATTTATATCTCTACCCGAATACCGTGCGTGCAGTTGCCATTACCGGTGCACAGGTAAAAGACTGGCTGGAACGTTCTGCGGGCATCTTTAATCAGCTTGCACCCGGTAAGGCCGATCAGGCGCTAATCAATCCCGATTTCCCGTCTTATAACTTTGATGTGATAGACGGGGTGACTTATGAGCTCGATCTGTCACAGCCATCGAAATATGACCCCAAAGGTAACCTGCTCGATGAGTCTGCCAGCCGTGTCGTTAACTTAAAGTACAACGGTCAGCCAATCGACGGCGCGCAGAAGTTTATTGTTGCTACTAATAACTATCGTGCCGGTGGCGGTGGTAACTTTCCGGGCATCAGTGATGAGGTTGTCGTGTTTGTCGGGCCGGACACCAACCGTGATGTACTGGTTCGATACATTGTCGAAAAGGGAACCGTTAATCCAAAAGCCGACGCCAACTGGAAGTTTGCACCTATCGCAGATACCTCAGTTGTGTTCGACACCGGACCCGGTGGCAGGCAACATGCCGGTGCAGTACAGGGCGTATCGATAGAAGCCGATGGAGAAGGCGAAAACGGCTTTGCCCGGTATCGCATTGATTTAAGCGGGTAGGGATGTTTCTGTATCGCTGCAGCTATGTTGGTTGCAGCGATACTCGAGATCAACTGAGTGCAGTCTTGATTTATACCCTGCCGGTGTAGCAGTGTTGCGACCCGGGCGTAAACCCACCTGCAGCATAAACACAACCGGGTCCGGGGCCTGCAGATCTTTTTCGACACGCAACTCTTATCATTGTACGGATTACGTATTGTTGATTGAACGCTGCGTATGAAAAATGAATTCATGCCTTATTCCATTGGCTAATTCGATATTTATTATCAATATTAATTGACGATTGAAGCGGGCGGGTGAATCCCGGCAGTTATTTCATTTAGCAGGCGTGTTGAATAGGTGTGTGAAGTCCGAACTTGATCTGGCAGCATCGTTATATTATTGTGTCATGACGTTAAATATTGTCTTTATTGAGTACTGAGGTAAGCATCTTGTCTTTGTTCGTGCGTGTCTTCCTTTTTGTCCTTTATGTTCTGAGCATTCAGTTTCTGCCTTTGAGCGTAGCGTGGTCACAGTCTTCTGCCGGTGCCTGCATCGATACAGATGGAGACGGCTGGGGCTGGGATGGTACCGATTCGTGTCGGGTAGGCCCCTCTCCCGATGGTGTTTGCGTCGACACTGATGGAGACGGCTGGGGTTGGGATGGCGCAGCAAGCTGTCGGGTGACACAGGCACAGTGTGTTGATCCTGACGGAGACGGCTGGGGCTGGGATGGCAGCAATTCCTGTCTGGTGTCCGGTGAAACGCAGTGCACAACCTCCCAATGTGAGTTGGCTACTGATAACTACTGCATAGATACCGATGGTGACGGCTACGGATGGAATGGATCAGGCAGCTGTGAGCTCATTTATGACGCTTCAGATGTTTGCATTGATACCGATGGAGACGGTTGGGGCTGGACAGGAGATTTTTCGTGCTATATCACGGTAAGCGATGACTGTGTCGATACCGATGGTGATGGCGGGGGATGGAATGGCTATCAGTCTTGCATGACGGGCGATCCCGAAGTGCCCGACAACACCTGCTTAATCAATGGTCAGCGCGTCCCTACAATGTTGCCATAGCATGAATGCGATGTATTGATGGAGTTCTATACCAGTACAGGTGGTCCTGACTGGTTTAACAATACGACTTTGGCACCACAACCGACCCCTGTACATGGACAGACATTTTTTGTGAGGGCAATGCAGTCACCGGTATCTCTCCGGGCAGCCGGAATCTAACAGGGGAGTTGCCGGAAAGTCTGAATCTGTTAACCGGGCTGAAAGTGCTTATTCTGCCTGGCAACTCGTTGCAAGGCAGGCTACCGGACCTCAGTGGTACATTGATCTCTCTTCTGGATCTGCAGTCTAATAACTTCAGCGGTTCAATTCCTGAAAGTTACGGTAGTGCACAATCACTGCGAATACTGGCGTTGCACAATAACATCCTTACGGGTTCTATTCCGCCGCAACTGGGTAACCTTTCAAATCTGCAGGCCCTGGTGTTGTCAAATAATAATCTCAAAGGAGAGATTCCCGAAGAAATAAACAATCTAAGGAACGTCTGAAAAAATCGTAGATCGAAGACGATCAGCTCTTTCATCTCTATTTTTAAGCCGTTTCACGATTTATTTCATGTTTGTCGCCGCATCTGTGAGCTAAATCGAGACTATTT
>JAHDHK010000268.1:0-972 GCA_020631335.1 Chromatiales bacterium | reverse complement strand
GACGGTAACGATCTGATCGGCCCACTGCCATCAAACCTGGGGAGTTTCAGTCGGCTCGGTTTTTTAAGAGTAAACGATAACAGACTGTCCGGGCCAGTTCCGCCAATCATCGGAAACCTGACACAGCTGATAAGAGTAGAGCTTCAAAACAATCAGTTCAGCGGCAGTATTCCAGCTTCAATTGGAAATCTAAACAAGCTCGAGTGGCTGAATCTTTCCCGCAACCAGTTCAGCGGTAACATACCCGATGAAATCGGTAATCTGAACAGTCTTGAATATCTATATCTTTCAGAAAATAACCTAAGTGGTGAAATACCCGAAAGCATCGGCGGGCTCGATTCAGTCATCGACTTTTTTGCCTCGTCAAATCAGCTGTCCGGCAGTCTGCCAGCAGGTATTGGACAAATGGATGCGTTAGAAATACTGACCGTTTCAGGTAACAACCTTCAAGGCCCGATTCCAGATACCTTTAATAATCCTGCGCTCTGGAGTATTGATCTCACGAACAATCAACTCAGTGGAGAAATTCCACCATCACTGGGTTCATTGCCTGAATTGATTGAACTAACAGTTGAGAACAATCAGCTTGAAGGCAGCCTCGATTCGTTGATCAATGTTATCGATACAATAGACGTGACCGTATTCAGCCTGCACAACAACGGTTGCTTCACCGCCACCATTCCGCAAGTAATACAGTGGCTGGCGTCAGCTGCGCCTGGCTGGGAAGATGGCTGTGATTAGCCGGCCGGTGAGTTAAAAAACTGCCGTTGAGTTTTGGCAGGCTTCATTTCTGCTGTTCCGTTTTCTGCCTGTAGCGTTAGTGCGTATCGCAAGCTCTGTAATCAATAAATCAAGGTCAATATACATTCGTATCCGCGAATTCATGCCGAATTGTCTAACTACAAATTAGCTAAATACTTGCCCCGCAAAGCAGGGCTTTGCTGGTATGTCTGTTGAGCAGTTTAAGAGTAA
>JAHDHK010000267.1:3018-7955 GCA_020631335.1 Chromatiales bacterium | reverse complement strand
CAACACGGATAAAATCGATCAGTTCATCTTCGATTAATTGCTTGCAGTCCCAGATCGAATTGAACACCTCACCAATGGCTATCGGCACGGTTGAATGCTGCCTGATTAACGCCAGTGCATTTTGATCATCCGCCGGCGTCGGGTCTTCAAGCCAGAACAGACCTGCAGGCTCAACTGCTTTGGCAAACTCCGCTGCTTCACGCGGCAGTAACCGGTGGTGCACATCGTGGAGTATTTTCAGTTCAGGACCAAAGCGCTCGCGAATCTCAATTAAGGCACCGGGCATAAAACGCAGGTATTTATCGGTGTCCCAGATTTCCTCTTTCGGACGCACTCCGCTGAAGTCAGTAATAAAAACTTTCGTCTGACCGGCTTGTTCAGCTACCCCGTAGCTCTTTGTCGGCATACCCGGAATACCGCATTGAACACGCACCGCTTTGTATCCCTGCTCCCGATACCATTCTACGGAGTCCATCAGATCTTCGAGATCCGTACCGGTTGCATGCGCATATACCATTGCACCGTCACGACTCTTGCCACCGAATAACTGATAAAGCGGCATATCGGCAAGCTTGGCTTTGATATCCCACAACGCCATGTCTATGGCACCGAACGCGGCCATTGCAATCGGGCCGCGACGGAAATAGGCACCGCGATAAAAGAACTGCCAGATATCTTCGCTGTTGCGTGGATCACGTCCGATTAGATTCGGAATCAGGTAGTCATTGAGATACGCCGCCGTCAGCGTTTCGCGGTTATTCAGCGTGGCATCACCCAGACCATAGACACCCTGATCTGTGATGATTTTCAGGGTGACATAGTTTTTACCGGGTCCGCCGACAAACACACTGGCGCTGGTGATTTTCATAGTAGACGATAGGCTCTAAGGCAGCACTTCGACTTTAACATTGCTGAAGTCAATGCCATTGTCTGCTTCTCCGGGCTTCTTTGAAGAACCGAACGTTTTACTGTTGACATGAAAGCCGAGCATGCCGAAGTGGTTAATGTCACTGGGCTCGTCCGTCAGACTGAACTGGCTGATCAACTCACCGGCCTCTTCCAAAGCACCCGAAATTTCAAGGCCGTTTGCCAGTTTTTTAACAGCCATTGTGCCGGTGTATGTAGTGGCCGGCGTAAACTGATAGGACTCGCCACCCCCGCCGAGTCGCTGATAGCCCTTGGTAGTGCCGAGCAGCCGCCCCTGCTGATCGTCCTTATGTTTACGAATTTCTATGTTGGCCGATTGTGCATCTGCCGGGTTGACGTCGAAATCGATCATGTAACCCGGGAGCCCGTCGTAATTAACATTGGGCTTTTTAGATGACGCAGACAAGTCACCTTCAAGTTCTGCGCGCTCGAGCTTGTTATATAAACCGACGCGCAGCGCCGAGCCACGATCGGTACCCACAGTTTCAGGCGTAGTGAATGTGAATATTGCCTGCAGGGTCTGTCCTTCACTCAGGGTTTGCGGATCGAACGTCGTGCGTATTCCGCGTCCGGATCCGCCGGACACCAGCCCGAGGTAACCGTTGCCGGCTTCTATTGCGCTGCTGTTTGTCGTGGTCCACCAGCCGGTATCAGACTCATCACTGCCGTTGTCACGCCCGCCATCGGTAAAGCTATCATCAAACAATATTCCTGACTGTGCATCTGCCACTGCCGCTGTGCTGCTTACCGCAGCGGCGGTAGCTTGCGTGGCTGCCGCACCGGCGGCGATAACATTTTGCGGCACCGGTGAATGGGTGTAGTCGAGCTTAAAGAAAGTGACTTTGTCAAAGTCGCGATCCGGATCGGGACTGGAGTTGTTTTGAGAATAAGCACCCGCTTTAAAAAACATAAAATCATCTTCAACGCTGAAGCCACTGTCACGCATATCGAATGGTTCGGCGCTGATCTCACTGCCGTCATCACGGATAATCTTTACATGCAGCATCGGCACCACGACATCGCCCTCCTGCTGTCCGGTCACTTCTATTTCGTAGCTGAATATTTCGTCCAGTGCGATCCCGTCATCGGGGTTGGGAACGCGATCACCGCGGGCACCAATGATTTCTACCCACTGCTCTTTACCGACGACAGGCTCGTGTGCGTAAAAAATAGAACCAAATTTGTTTTGCGGGAGCTTGCGGTAGTACAGGCGGATGGGTTCATCATCTTTGGCATGTATCTGACCGATAATCACTCGTCCCACCTGATAGGCCTTGCCTAAACGGGTGACCTGATTGACCGCCAGTGTCGCGCTGAGCTTGCCATCCACCCCGGCAGACAATGCCTGAGCACTGGCTGGCGCAGAAGAAAATACCCAGTTGTTTTTGTTCGGGTAGCCACCTTCTACACGAGTAGCAATACTCTCATCACCGCGACGAAGCATGCCGCGCAGTTCGGTGCGCGTGTAATTGGTGTTTTTTGAAGTTTTCGCACCGGCGGGAGTTGAGCGAAACACCATGCCACCGGTAGCCGGATCAGTATAAAAGTACCGCGGGTCTGTCCAGCCGGCAGCCAGTTCGTTTTCATATACACTGTCTGCCTTGCCGTCGCCGTCATCATCGGCCGGAGTAGTAATGTACCAGCCGGTCAGATCGAAGTTCTCCCCGGGTGTTGCATTGACCTTTAACCCGAGTACTCCCTGGCCTTTGCGCGCTGTCAGCACTGGCTGATCGGGCTTTTTAACCGGCACACCACAACCGAAAGCCGCGACTTCGACAATGCTGTTCCAGTCATTGCTCTCGTTACCATTGCTGTTGATTTGTATTTTTTGCGCCTCTACCGCGTCAAAATCATAGGACTCAAGGTCAAGTGTGATACCACCGGACTGACGCACCGGAATAATAGTTTGAAAGTTTTCATTGTCGGCAGACACTGCGACTGAAAATTCAGCCTTGCGGCTGTCGCCTTTGTGCCAGGCAATGCTCAAAGACTTCAGTGTTTGTACCGCCCCCAGATCAAGCAACAGAGTTTTCGGCGCGCCGACAGACTGGTTTGACCAGCGTGAGTCGGCATCGAGATTGCCATCGATAGAATTTTCAGGACCATGTGTTTCTTCATAAAGACCATCATCAGTAGCCGAGACAATAGTCAATGCATCACTGGCATCACAGGCACTGTTAGCAAGTGCGACCGGACTGGAAATCAATAATGACAAACCGGTGATTGCCATATAAATCTGTTTCGACATGTAAATTCCCCTCTTGCTTTTCTGTTATTTTTACATCAGTTAGTTGCGGTATTACAGACCTGTGTCACCGCGAGTTATTGTTGAACGCATTATCAGCTTCACGACCCTGACCCACTGCACAGCTACCGGCGTTCACACGACTTGCGCATCCTCAACACCGATGCGCTTTCGCTAAGAGTCTACTCAAAGTAATCTGCATGCGTTACCCGCACCTCCTCAATAATAGAGTCCAGGCGGCTCAGGTGAAGTCGGGTGACCGCAGTGGCACGATTAACATCACGATTTTCAAGCGCCTGTATCAGCGTTCTGTGATCATCCAGCAGCTGATCCACTTCTGTATCATGGTCGAGGCTGAGTACACACATACGGTCGGTTTTCTGTCTGCAACTTCTGATACAGTCTATCGCGAAGCGCGTGTTACTCAGCTCGCAAATCAAAGAGTGAAACTCCAGATCCAGTGCGTGAAACCGATCCCACTGCTCGGCACCCACTGCAGCGACCTGCTGCTCCAGTATCGCTGTGGATTTTTTCGTACAACTGACATCCCAGATCACACAGGCCCGGTTCACCACTTCGAGTTCAACCGCCAGTCTGATAAAGCGCGCCTGAGATATCGCCTCTTCGGAAAAGCCCCGGACCACCGTGGACTTCTGCGGTCGTATCAGCACCAGATCAAGGTTAAACAGCCGGTTGAAGGCATCACGAACCGGCTGACGAGACACGCCGAAACGCTGGGCTATTTCCGCTTCTGACATTTTAGTGCCGGGCAATAGTTTTAACGAGACGATCTCTTCGTGCAGGCTGTCGAACACTATATCCGTGGTAGTGCGACGTTCAGTGTCTATTTTCAGATTTTGCATGGCGCTCAATATATCCGTTGACGTACAAAAATTCTTGCGAGCAATTGCCCGATGTTTTGTACGGATCGTCGAATATTTCCCTTACATCTCCTCCGCAATGATTGACAGGAAAACTGTATTGGCTGTTATACTAACATACTAGTCGACACGACTAATAGTTAGACCCATTTACCAACACCGAATTCCGGAGGGATTTATGTTTAAAAAATTATCCGTAGCATTGGCTGGAGCTCTCGCTGCCGGGGCGCTTTTATCCCCGGTTCAGGCAGCAGAAAAGTGGAGAGCCTGGAACATCCACAATGACGGCCACCCCAATACCGCCGCCATGGATCGCTTTTCCGAACTCGTCAATGAAGCCACTGGCGGTGAAGTCACCGTTGAGGTTTTTCACGGCGGTGTACTCGGCTCACAGCCCGATGCTCTCGAACAGGTTCGCCTTGGCGCAATAGAAATCGGCAACTTCAACCTCGGCCCTATCGGCCCGATGGTGAAAGAAGCAAACCTCGTCTCTCTGCCATTTATCTTCAAGAGCGTGCCACACATGTTTCGCGTGCTGGAAGGTGAAGCCGGCGAAACAATCGCAAACGCCATGGCTGAAGCCGGTGTCAAACCACTTGCATGGGTAGATGCCGGTGCACGTTCTTTCTACAGCCAAAAGCCAATCAACACCCCGGCTGACGTTGAAGGATTGAAAATCAGAGTCATGAACAATGATCTGTATACCTCAATGATTTCAGCGATGGGCGGCAACCCGTCTCCAATGGCATTTGCCGAAGTACAGCAGGCACTGAAAACCGGTGTTGTTGATGGTGCGGAAAATAACTTTCCATCATTCAAGAACGTCGGCCACTACGAAGTGACTACTCACTATTCACTCAGCGAGCACTTGATCATTCCTGAGT
>JAHDHK010000267.1:0-3008 GCA_020631335.1 Chromatiales bacterium | reverse complement strand
GTGTCAACACAGCAAAGTTCGACGCATTGTCTGAAGAGATGCAGGCTGCTGTTCGTGGAGCAGCTGAAGAAGCGGCACTTTACCAGCGTGAGCTGTGGGCGGTTCAGTCTGATCAGGCTCGTAAAGACGTAGAAGCTGCCGGCATCATGGTTAACGAAATTGCAGACAAAGGTCCGTTCCAGGATGCAATGGTCAAGGTATATGAAGATTACCTGGCTGCTAACCCGGATATGGCTGCACTCGTAGAAATGGCGCAATCTACCGAGTAATAGCAACAGCTGTTATTGTGACTGCGGGGCACTCCTGGCTCGTCCCGCAGTCAGTTTACATCAGCTTCTTCAGATGCTTTTTTTTCCTGCATCACCGGTTTAACTGTTACGCTGGTTTCACCGGACTCACCGGTTATCCACATACAACACTTTACCAAAGGACCGTATCAGCCGGATGCGCCGGCGGTTTATGCGAACCCACTGAATGAGCGACACTCCCGAGACCCCTGCGTTTTTACATCGGATGGACAGCGTTTTTAACCTGCTCACCCGTATCTGCCTGATACTTGCCGGCTCAGGCATCGTGTTAATGACCCTGATGTTTGCCTGGCTGGTATTCGGGCGTTATGTACTCAACGACACGCCCACCTGGGTCGAACAGGTCTCTCATTTACTGTTAATGCTGATCGCCTTTCTGGGTGCAGCAGTCGGCGTTAAACAAGACACCCATTTATCTGTCGTACTTTTCCGGGGCGCCGTCCCCACTAAAGTCAGGACCCTGTTCGTTTTCATCACCGATGTGCTGATGGCCGGTTTCGGTGGTTTTATGTTCTGGTACGGACTTGCTCTCACCCAGTTCAAATGGAAAACACTGATCCCGTTGATCCAATGGCCTGAGGGCTTACGTTCACTGCCACTGACAGTGTGCGGCGCACTGGTCTTTCTATTTTCCACAGGCCACCTGATCCGACTGATACTCGGACTGGACGACCGCAAAGACAGCATAGAATAAGAGAAGATTATGGGACTCATGCTACTCCTTGTGGTATTCGCCTTGTGCGTGGTAATCGGCGTACCTGTCGCTTTTGCATTGGGCATATCTGCATTAACCGCGTTCTGGTACGAAGGGCTGCCACTGCTGATCGTCTTCCAGCGTATTGTCGCCGGTATCAATGTTTACTCATTAATGGCAATTCCGTTTTTCATCTTCGCCGGTGAGTTGATGTTTCACGGCGGCATAGCGATGCGACTGGTGCGCTTTGCACAGAATGCCGTCGGTGCAATGCGCGGCGGCCTGGGCATTGTCAATGTATTTTCATCTATGTTGTTCGGCGGCATTTCAGGTTCAGCCATTGCCGACATATCCGCACTGGGCTCGATCCTGGTGCCTGTCATGAAAGACAAAGGTTACGATGCAGACTACGCCGTCAACGTCACGGTCACCTCTTCTATCGCGGGCATTATCATTCCGCCCAGCCACAACATGATTATCTTCGCGCTGGCCACAGGCGGCGCAGTATCCATTTCAAAACTTTTTCTCGCCGGCGTGGTACCGGGGATTCTAATGTGTATATGTCTGGCGGTTGCTGCCTATGTGGTGGCAGTTAAACGAGGCTACGGCGCTGAAAAATTTCCCGGCTGGACGGTATTGATACTCAGTTTCTTCAGCGCAATACCCGGATTACTGACCGCAGTTATTATTGTCGGTGGCGTGCTCTCCGGTGTCTTCACCGCTACCGAATCCGGTGCATTCGGCGCTATGTATGCTTTTGTTGTTACCCTGCTGGTGTATCGCAGTATCACATGGCAGAACTTCAAGCTCGCCGTCGTGCAATCGGTACGCACAACATCCATGGTAATGATTCTAATTGCCTGTGCAGGGGCTTTCGCCTACATGCTGACGTTCTTCAGAGTACCGGATCTGGCAATCCAGCTTCTTACCGGGTTAACCGAAAACCCGATATTGATTCTGCTGATGATCAACGGTGTGCTGCTGATGCTTGGCATGATTATGGATATGGCGGCACTCATCCTGATATGTACTCCGATTTTTCTGCCGATCATGAATCAGCTGGGCATTGATCCGCTGCAATTCGGCATGATTCTGCTGGTAAATCTTGGCCTGGGGCTATGCACTCCGCCCGTCGGATCCTGCCTTTTTGTTGGATGTGCTGTGGGTAAACTGCCGATTGAAAAAGCAGTCAGAACAATATGGCCGTTCTACCTGGCGATATTTGTCGCGCTAATGCTGATTACCTTTGTCCCTGCCATATCCCTGACCTTACCGTCACTTGTCGGCGGCTAACAACAGTCCGCCAAACACCACCAGGCAGTATGTGCTGCCAAACAGATACTGTGAAAGTAGCGCCACCTGCCACGCAGTTAACCCGTGGTGGAGGCTACTAGTAATGTTTGTCGCGCCATTCACGATATATGGGTTGCAACAAATGGCTCATTCCCAGTAACCCATGCAAATCTGCGAACAACGTATCTGAGAATCAACACACCAACAGATACGCTGTGATCCACCTACTTAATACCCAAACTACCACCACCTCCTGTCCACTTGATAGTGTAAATAACCCGAAGTCATAGCCACAGGTAGAACTTGAGCAAGTGGACCAAAGTAGAAACACAGCGCTTACTCCGACTGCAATAGACTAAGATAGTTACTCATTTCCACTGATTAAATTATTCACTAAGTTGTTGCCCCCTGAGAAACACAACTCAAAACTCAATCATGCTGCATGCGATGGCCGTATTTCAGTGAAGTGGAGTGACAAACACGAGCAGCGCGCACAGTGTCGGGTAGACCTGCTGTTTTATACCTACTTTTTTCTTAACCGCAAACGGCTATACCCCCACAAAAAATACAATCCCAGAGCGGCGGATATGATGAGAATCACTCTCAACTCCTTGAAGCTGTGACAACTTTCCTCTATTGCACACATTGTTGATTTCCCTGACCAGGGCGCATACACCTCCATCCATTCATTTCGCCAAAATGCCAGCTGGTAC
>JAHDHK010000266.1:7252-7973 GCA_020631335.1 Chromatiales bacterium | reverse complement strand
GCTGACTCTGTTCGTATCCTTCAACGGGAGTATCACGCAGTGATTCCGGACAATTTCGATCCATCATTACCTTACCGGCTGCAATTCGTAAATTGTAATTACCGGCCACTTTAAACAAGGCATCAACAGACTGCGGGTGCACTGTTGCAAACACCATGGCAGTCGTGGTGCCATTGCGCAATAACTCTTCAACAAAGAACTCAGCCTGTTCAAGCGCATGAGTTTCACAGCCAAACTGCTGCTCTGCTGGAAATGTATATTTGGACAGCCACTCCAGCAATTGCTTGCCATGACTCGCTATCACATCAGTTTGAGGATAGTGCATGTGTATGTCGACAAAACCGGGCACTATAAGCCGGCCCGAATAGTCGACGACTTCAATGCCATGCAAGGCCTCACTGCCCTGCATAGATTCCCAGCTGGCCAGCGTTTCCACCTTGCCGTCTTCAAGCAACAGCAAACCGTCTTCTATGTACTGTAACGCACCTGATGTCAGCACGTAGGGGTCATCAATACAATGTGCTATGGATGCCCTGAACGCTTTTTTAACTGCCATGGTTCAACCTATTTATAATCTAATGTGTTCACAACACATCGGCTTTGGGCGCACTGGTGTCGTCTCGTACAGCACGTGTTTCCCAGGATGCCAACAGCTGCATAGCCAGACTCACGGCAATTACATGAGGTTCACTGGAGCGGATTGTGCCGCTACCAATCGGAC
>JAHDHK010000266.1:0-7242 GCA_020631335.1 Chromatiales bacterium | reverse complement strand
AGCGGCTGAGCTGTGCATCAGTGATACCACGCTTACGCATTCTGGCCTCAAAATTTGCCCGCTTTGTCTTTGACCCTATCAGACCGAGATAACCGAACGGTCCGGCAAGTATGGAACGGCATAGCTCATAGTCCAGGGCATGGCTATGGGTCATCACCACAAAACAGGCATCGCTCGGTGCAGAGTCTACTTCGTCGATCATCGCATCACCGCCATAAATATTCACGCCGGCTGGTATCTGATCGGGGAATATATCGGGCCTTTCATCCAGCCACGTTAGCTGACACGCAAGCAGCGACAGTTGTCTGACCACCGCGCAGCCAACATGTCCGGCACCGAAGACCCATACCTGAGGCAAAGGCCGGATGGCCGGCTCTGACAAATAGGTACGGCCCGCTTCTTTGGTCAGCGCAATGATGCCGCTGTCCCGATTAGCGCATGAGGCAGGGGTATCTGATGCTTCAAAGCGTGTAGAGCTCACCTGATCGATGGCACGTTTTATACCCGCGGCACCGGCCAATCGATCGGGTGCGTTGTCACTATCGAAGTATTCAAACAACAGTTCTACCCGCCCGCCACAGCATTGCCCCAGTGTCGGCCCGAGATGAAACATCTGCCGCTGCGGAGCCGTGCTGTGCGCTGCTAGTAACTCCCTGCTTCGACGAACTGCCATGAACTCCAGATTACCACCACCGATAGTGCCGGACTGACTGGTCCGGGAAACCAGCATCTTCGCGCCGGGATGCCTCGGCACAGAACCATCGACCCCGAGCACCGTGACAAGACAGAGCTGCCGGTGCCATTGCACCCACTTGTTAAGTTCATCCAGCCAGTTGTTCATCGCGACAGCATAACCGCAGCAGATACCCGATGACGCTCACGAAACGACAACACTTTGGCATCGACATGAATGAATTTCATGGTTGCAGCCGGTGCATGTCATGGAACGTTTTATGCTCACAGAACGGCCGGCTTCTGTGACACAGCAATCAACGTAAGCGGGCGTCACTGCACATTTTACACAACAGGATCTCATCTGAGCGTGCCGGAAACGGTCATCAGCTAGTTGATTCATTTGGAAACAATTCGGAATTAGAACCATGCGAGTAAAACTTCTGACTGGTGCACTGGTAGCTGTTACAGCGTTGCTGAGCGCATGCGAGACCATGACGACATCCCGTCGGGTAGCAGTCAGTGCTAACGAAGACTGGGTAATACTTCCTTTCGAGAATCTGTCAAAAACACCTCTGGCAGGCGATCGAGCCAAATCATTTGCCGAAACCCACCTGCGTGCGCAAGGCGTCGGAGGTGTCCATGTCTATGAACCACAGGGCGAGCAGGACCTCCTGACTATTCTCGACGAATCATCGCAGATCGACACCGCAAAACAATGGGCCAAAGACAACGGCTATGTCTACGGCGTCACCGGTACAGTTCAGGAATGGCAGTACAAAGACGGACTCGACAACGAGCCCTCCGTTTCGGTTTCCCTGAAGTTTCTGCAACTGCAGGATGATGAAGTCATGTGGGTCGCATCATCCACCAAGACCGGCTGGGGTTATAACAATCTAGCAGGCGTCGCGAGTAAAACGATCGCAGCACTAATGGATGAAGTGCGCTTCGAAGAACCACGAACGGTCACCCGCTACATAAAGCGCGTGCCCGCACCCGTGCAAGCAGCCGCGACACCTGTACCACCGCCTCCACCGGCTATCACGGAAACACCCGCCGCTCCGGCAGCTGCAGCAGCGCTGCCACAACAGAACACTGATAACGCCGCACCAGTAGATAACGACGACAAAGACCCGCTGCTGTCTCCTTATCAAACCAACCTCAGGGAAGCTACTAATCGATGATCAGCTTCAATCTGCCGTCATCAGCGGTAAGAAAACATAAGAAAGGGTTTGCCTGGTCAGGAAAAACAGGCAACGCGCACTGGAGCTACAAGCTGTTTGAAATGCTTGTGTTCGCCGCAGCAGTGCCACTGGCAGGATACCTGTTCTTCGCGGGCGATCCGGTTGGTATGAACGCAGGCTTTCCCTGGTTCATCATCCCGCCGGTGATATTCGCTGCGCGCTATGGTGCTGCCTGGGGTTTTTGCTGCGCTGCACTTTCCGCTGTTGCGCTGGCGTATCCGTTCAGCGCTTATGTCGCACAGCAGAATCATCTGCTGGCACTGGGCATAGGCACCGTCATACTCAGTATTGTCGTCGGGGATTTTGCTACTCGCGGTAAACGTGACAGTGCACAGGAATCAGCAGAAAACCAATACCTTCGTCACCGGCTGAAAGAGTTTTCGAAGGATTATCATGTACTCAAGGTTTCACATGGTCAGCTCGAAGAATACATGGCAGGTAAGCGCCTGAGTGTCAGGCAGGCACTGCAACAGCTAAAGCCGCTGATGTCAGCAAGCAATGGTGATCAGCTCACTGCCGGCCCCGAACTCATGGCTATTTTTGCACAATTCGGTGCGGTTCAGGTCGCAGGGTTGTACGGCATGAAATCCCGTAACCGTATCAATTCCCAACCCATCGCTACTCATGGCGACATGCCTGACCTGCCATTGTTCGACCCGCTACTGAAGCTCGCGATGGACAGTCGTCAACTGGTGAGCGTCAAGCTTGAAGCACAGGCTAACGAAACTGTCGAAAGTCAGTTATTAGCGGTGGTACCCATTGTAGATTCACATGATCACCTGCACGGCGTGCTCGCGATCAAAGACATGCACTTCATGGCATTCCAGCAGGAAAATCTCAATGTGCTGGCCCTGCTCGGCAGTTATATCGGTGACATGCAGACTCGCTCAAGAAGCGTGGGTGAATCACGCAGCGGATGGTTTATGGCAGAGCTTGACAATGCACTGCGATTTGCCAACGCAAACAAAGTCAGGTCAACCATTCTGGCAATCAAACTGAAGTCCACTGACCAGACACAAATGGTTGCCGATTTTCTCGGTACCAATATACGTAGTCTGGACAGCTCTTGGCAGCCGCACTCTCCCACCGGAGACACCACCGTGCTGATTCTGATGCCTCTGATGAACGAAAAGCAGTGCAAGGCGTACCTGGAACGGGCCGCGAAGAAACTGTACGACGAACACCGGATCGAGCTAAACAACGTGACTGAAGAAGCACGAATGAAGCAGGTCAAAAAGAATGATACCCGCGACACCTGCATGGCATTTGTTAATCAGATTGTCGGGGTGAAGAAGAGCAAAGAAGAAACTAAAAAAAGCAGGTGGCGAAAACGTGTTGCGTAGCTTGTTAGGCATACCCGCACTGTGCATTGCACTGATCGCGGAATTCATTCTTATCGCGCAGTTGGTTGCCAACACCGGCTTCAATCTGTCTACTAATGAATGGGTGGTGGCGCATCTGCTGGCAAGCCTGCTCGCCGGTATAGGTACCGCCGTTGTATTGAGAAAGCTTATTCCAGGTCGACGTATCCCGTTGATTGCCTTTTTCACGTCCATCAGCTTTTTCATACCGTTCATCGGCACCGCCGGCGTGTGGCTGGCAGTTCACTTCGGCGCTATTCTGGCCAACGGTCGTCACAAGGAAAACGTTTTCTGGCAGTTCACCAGCAACGCTGATCTCCCGTTTGCGGCCCCTATAAATCGCCCTGTTCCCAAGCTCGATAGTCGTGGATTCATGGAACAACTGCTATTTGATCAGCAAACAGATCAGCTGTACAACAAGGTTGCCGCAACCAGACACATACGTGACAGTCAGTCTGCCCCTCTGTTAAAAACCGCCGTCGGTCATGAGAATGAACGCATCAGACTGGTGGCTTATCAGATGCTTGATAAAAAGATCAATCGTCTTAACCAGGAGATTCTGCGACTGGAATCGGACGCACGTGTTGCCTCGGGTACCGGCAAATCAAACATCCATCTTCAGATCGCTAACAATTACTGGGAACTACTCACCATCGAAGAGGACGAGCCGGTCGCCCGTAAAGAATTACTTGCGAAAGCCGAAACGCACGCCTCACTGGCCATCTCGATTGCACCGGGCAACATCAATGCACAGTTTGTTCTCGGACAAATCTATCTGAAGCAACACGAAAACGAAAAAGCAAACCAGGCCTTTATGAGAGCAGTTGACCTGGGTATGTCTAAAGACAAAGTGTTGCCATATATTGCCGAAGCCGCTTTTGTAAAACGCGACTTCAAGTTGCTGCAATCGACGATCAGAGCAATCGATCCCGCGTTCAAATCGTACCCGCCATTCTCGCAAGTCATAGAGTACTGGGCATGAGTATTTCACCGAAGTATCACCCCGATAGTCACGCCAATATATGCCTGCTTCTGGAAGGGACCTACCCCTACATTCGCGGTGGTGTTTCAAGCTGGGTAAAACAGCTCATTGAGGGAATGCCGGAACTGACATTCTCTATTGTATTTCTCGGTGGTAAAGCCGACGACTACGACAAGCCTGCCTACGACATCCCTGATAATGTCCTGCATATCGAAACGCATTTTCTGCTCAACGACACGGAAACCAGGCCTGAAAAGAAAAAATTCTGGAAACGAAAGTCAGATAAGGCCGCACTCTTCCAGAGAAGCCATCAACTGCATGATGAATTAAGAGCCACTGACTCATCACTCGACCAGGAAGTCGTCAGAGACTTCACAGCGTTGCTATCGGGAAACACGCCTCTGAGCAGTAGTGATCTATACCATAGCGAAGAAGCCTGGGAGACCATTCGCAGCAAGTACATCGAAGCACCTGAAGGGTTGGATTTCAACCATTACTTCTGGACCGTACGCACCATGCATGGTCCTCTTTTTACCCTGGCGGAAATCGTCAAAAGTGCACCGTCCGCAGACGTTTATCACTCGGTATCAACCGGATACGCCGGCTATCTCGGTGCCATGCTGCACAGCAGAACACGCAAGCCGTTCTATGTGACAGAACACGGCATATACACCAAGGAAAGAGAAATTGACCTTGCGCATGTAGAGTGGATACCGGATGAGCTCGACCCTTATCGCGTAGGCCTTGATGACAGCATGAGCTTCCTGAGGCAGACCTGGGTACGGTTTTTTCGCTCGCTTGGCCGGATGACTTACAGTTCAGCCGATCATGTCTATACCTTGTTTGAAGGCAACCGGCTGCGACAGATAGAAGATGGTGCAGATTCAACACGGTTAACCATTATTCCCAACGGGGTAAATGTGTCCGAGCTGCGTACTATCCGTCGGCCCGCCAATGCGCCTGTGCCACCGGTTCTGGCATTGATTGGACGACTGGTCCCGATCAAAGATGTAAAAACTTTTATTCGAGGTATGCGAATTGTCTGTGCAAAGGTTCCGGATGCACAGGGCTGGCTGGTCGGCCCCGAAGATGAAGACCCTAACTATGTTGCTGAATGCCGGGCGCTGGTCCAAAGCTTCGGTCTTGAGGACTCGGTCAAGTTCCTCGGTTTCCAGAATGTCAAAGATATCCTGCCACAAATAGGTGTGACTGTTCTGACTTCCATCTCTGAAGGCCAGCCGCTGACCACACTTGAAGGGTTTGCCGCAGGAATTCCAGCCATTACTACTGATGTCGGTGGTTGTGCAGAGTTAATTCACGGCACGCCGATGGAAGAGAAAAAGATCGGTTCCGCCGGCGCTGTTATTCGGCAAACCAGCGAAATTTGCTGAAGCGGCTATAGCATTGATTTCAGACGAGCAGACATGGCGACAAGCCAGTCAGGCCGCCTGCGAGCGTGTGGAAAATTACTACGACTCCCGCATTATGCTGGATCGTTATCGTCAGATTTATCAAGACGGAGTGGAAATCGGTTCGAGACTCGCTCCACTGAACTACGCCGAGGGCTTCTGATATGGCAGGCATAGGGTTTGAACTGCGCAAGTACCTTGACGATGATTCCTTCACCGGCACACTGAAAGCCTATGGCTTTGCAGGGTTAATCAGTGCCGGCCCATGGGTGTTATCGATTCTCGGTGTCATGCTGATTGGTATCGTTGCTATTTCACAGAAAGTCGGTGGCCAGCAGGTTGAGCAGTTCACCACGTCCGTGACCTGGATCATGGGGACGTCACTGATTTTATCCGGCGTACTTCAACTGGTCTTTACCCGATTTATTGCTGATCGCCTGTTCGAAGGCAAAGATCATCTGATCAATCCGAATCTGTTTGGTGCTCTATTACTGACCACCGTAGTCAGTGGCGGACTTGCACTCGCTGCGATGGCAACACTCTTTGAAGAGTCTCTGGCAAACGAACTATTGTGCTCATTTTGTCACCTTATCGAATATCTGGATTCTGGTGATCTTTGTGGCCGGCCTGAAAAAATTTAAAGTGATTCTCTATTCATTTTTCTTCGGTTACACCACCACAGTATTTTTGTCATTTCTTCTGATGCCATACGGATTAAACGGTCTGCTGAGTGGACTGCTTGCCGGGCACGCACTGCTTTTCTTTCTCATGCTTGCTGTGATTATTCCCGAATACCCGGTCAAGGACACTGTACGTGTCGACTTCCTTAAAAGGAAACAGATATTTCCAGTACTGATATTCGTCGGTATCTTCTACAACCTGGGCATATGGATAGATAAACTGATTTTCTGGCTCAATCCGGCCACTTCAGAAGCGATCATAGGGCCGTTGCGTGCATCACTGATTTACGACTTGCCGATCTTTCTTGCCTATCTTTCTATCATTCCGGGGATGGCGGTATTTCTGCTGCGTATAGAAACCGATTTCGCCGAAGCATACGATGGATTTTTTAACGCAGTACGCGGCAACGCCAGCCTGCAGGAAATTGAAACGCTTGGCAATGAAATGATTCTTGCCGTACGTGAAGGAATTTTCCAGATCATTAAAGTACAGGGTATTACTGTGCTGGTGCTCTACATGCTGGGGCCGAAAATCGTGGCATGGCTCGGTATATCCGAGAAATTCATCCATCTCTACTACATCGATCTGGTCGGTGTAGCAGCGCAGGTCCTGATGTTAGCGGTGCTCAACGTACTGTTCTACCTCGACCGTTTGCGTGATGCTTTCTGGCTGACCTTTACGTTGCTCGTCACCAATGGCTGCTTCACCTGGATCACATTGGAACTCGGACCAGTCTACTACGGTTACGGCTTCGGTCTTTCAATGACGCTGACTGCATTTGTCGGTATATATCTGCTGTCAAGCGAACTTGAAAGCATTGAATTCCGCACCTTCATGCGCCCGCGGGAAACCAACGCGTAACCGATCAAACGGTATCCTGATTATGCATAGCT
>JAHDHK010000265.1 GCA_020631335.1 Chromatiales bacterium | reverse complement strand
AACCCCGCTACTTCGGTAGCAATAGCACCGTGGGTAATGTCTATGGTTTCCGGTAAGCCGCTTACCGCAGTGCGCGAAGCCAGCTGAATGATTCCGCTGGCCTGGTTGGTCGGGTTGCCCCAGTGATCTTCTGCTTTTACTTTCAGCGTGAAAGGTTCATTGACAGTGCATACGCTTGGAATGACTGCAGCCCACGTCGAGGGCGGTCCCGGCACAATTGCAATGGCCGGCTGTTCGGGTAAAGGTTGGAAGTTATACGTGGCGATCGGGTCGACCAGCACCCTGAACTCGTATCGGCTTTCGCAAAAGGTTTGCAGTCGCATACCCGGAGAACCTTCATCGGTAATGCCGAACCTCACGGTAATGGTATCGCCTTCTTTCATGAAGCCTTTGACCACTTTGATTTGCAGTGTTCTGTCCCATGGACGGATATTGCCCTTCGGGTCGAACCGGCATTGCAGCACAGCGTTATTGGACGCAACTACCTGCGTGTAATTCGGAGCTTTCGGGTTATCGAACTGCGGGTCGCTTTGATCGGTAGCAAACCGGAACACCACACGCAGGCTGCCGCTGTCGTCGATACCGAATCGTCCTGCGGTGTAAGTGAGGGTAAAGCTCTGATAACTACCGGCTTCAAAGTTGCCCTGTTTGTCGAGTGTGGCGGTGCCGAGCAGTGCGGATGAAATCGGCTCACGCAGTGCGCCATTGTTGAGTTCGGGCGGTGTCATCACAGGGAGATCGTCAGCCATGCGCGCGTGTTACCTTTGCGGTGGTGTTGAGATACTTCAGTGTACCATCTTCAACGTGGCGCGAATCCCCGCCTGATGCCTCAGTCAAGTTGGCTAAAGCAAATACTCTTTTATCAACAGTATCACTCCGGAGACCAGCATCAGCACAATGAGCAGTCTGCGAAACTGATCATCATTGAGTTGTCGAAAAACAGCGATACCGACAAAAGAGGCGATCATCGTGATTGGAAAAGAGACCGCCACAATTTTTAAGGTGGCTATTGGATAGCCCCCATTCCAGGCCAGTAGAAGGGTGGAGAGTCCGAGTATTATAAAATTGAATGGCTGTAGAACAGAACGCTGCTTCATTTTTGACCAGGGCCGCATTGAACAAAGCATGGTGGGCAGTGCACCTGACATACCGGCCACTGCACCGAGAATGCCCCCGCAAAACCCGATGGTGCTGTCCAGCACCGGCGTTTCCCGGGTGAGGTTGGGTAAGTGCTTTCTAAACGAGAAGAATCCGCCGTATACAATCAGGAAGAACGCCACCATGGTGGTGAGCACGGTGGCATTGATGTAGGCAAGCAGCCTGATACCGATAGGAATGCCGATCAGTGCCGGAATCAGGAAACGGCTGAGTAGTCGCCAGTTAATGGATCGCCATACCAGGATCATTCCCTGGATGCCGCTGACGACAGACATGATCAGAATAGTCGCCACCGCCTCGACCGGGGTCATCACCTGTAACCACCAGCCCAATGCAAACAGTGCAGTGCCAAGGCCGGCAAGGCCATTGATAAACCCGCTGGCAAATGAGCCGATTGCAAGAAAAAACAGAAATTCGATGGTCACAAATGCGCTAGCTTGTCGGGCGGAGAGCGGAAAGTATAGCAATGGTGCGGTGCGGTTATATCCTGAACCACGACGGTTTCGATATTGCGAGCATCTGCTGCAGTGAAGAGTCTACACAAAGAGATCAGGTTTGCAGTGCAGACAGTTTTTTCTGTAGAAATTCCTTTTCCACATCATTGAATGATAAGTCTATGGCTTTGCGCAGTGATCGCTGTGCCAGTATGGTTTCGCCGGAACGAATGAGTATATCAGCACGCGCTGCATGGTACGGCTGATAATTATTCATGTTGTTATCACCGCTTACTGAATCGAGCAATGAAAGCGCTCGATGCAGATCACCGGTGAATGAGGTCGCCACTGCCTGATTTATACGGATCACCGGAGTTGGTTGCATGGTATAGAGCAAATCGTAAAGCGCAGTTATTTGTGCCCAGTCGGTTTGCTCCCATTGTGTACTTTCTGCATGAATCGCACTGATACACGCCTGTATCTGGTACGGACCGACGCGTTGTATTTTAAGTGTTTTTTGCAAAAGCGTTGTGCCTTCGATAATTTTGCTTTTATCCCATAAGCTGCGGTTTTGAAATTGCAGCAGTACTAATTGCCCATGGTGAGTTTGACGTGCGAAGCGTCTTGAGTCGTGCAGTAACATCAGTGCGAGCAAACCGGCGACCTCTGTTTGATCCGGCAGTAATGCTGCTGTGATACGTGCGAGCCGGATTGCTTCTTCGCATAAATCGGTACGTGTCAGCATGCGACCGGTGGTCGCGGAGTAGCCTTCGTTGAATATAAAATAAATGACTGCCAGCACAGAAGACAGGCGTGTGCTCAGCACACTTGCATCAGGCACCTGATAAGGAACACGGGCAGATTTTATTTTCGTTTTCGCCCTTGCCAGTCTTTGCGCCATCGTCGCGGGCTTATCAAGAAATGCGGCGGCTATTTCGTCGGTGGTTAAGCCACCCAGTGTGCGCAGAGTCAGTGCCACTTGTGTTTTTTGTTCGAGCGACGGATGACAGCAGGTGAACATAAGTTCAAGCCGTTTGTCCGGTATATCCTCCTCGAGTTCGTCTGTATCTGTTTCATTAATTGTCAGCCAGTGCTGCAATTGCGGTTGAAGTCTGTCAAAGGTTTTATTCCGTCGGAATCGATCCAGCGCTTTACGGCGGGCTGTCTGAATCAGCCAGGCAGGTGGTGAGTCTGGAATGCCGTTGTCGCGCCAGTGTGTCAGTGCGATTGTGGTGGCATCCTGCAACACGTCTTCTGCCAGTTGTATATCACCAGTAGTTTTAATCAGTACTGCCAGTATCCGGCCCCAGTGCTCTCTGACTGTTTGTTCAATGGCCCGATTTATCTGTAGAGCAGGCAGCATGTCACCCCAACCCCGGCTGGTTGGCGATTGTCATTCTGAATGAATCTGATAAGCCACCCCGGACATAAATTCTGCCCGGTATGGCTGCGACAGTAACGGCGTCACTTTGCGGGTAACCGCCCGGGATTAATCCCAGATGACAACCGGGCGTACTTCCACTCTGCCGTGCTGTGCGGATGGTATTTGCGCTGCATAGGCAAGGGCTTCGTCCAGATCTTTGCAATCCAGCAGGTAGTATCCACCCAGTTGTTCTTTGGTTTCTGCGAACGGTCCGTCGGTCGTTTCCAGCTTACCGTTTTCCATGGTGACAGTGGTGGCAGTGCCAACAGGTTGAAGTGCGTCGGCATGGACGAGTACGCCTTTTTCTTTGACCCGGTCAGTAAAATCCTGATAGCCCTTCATGAACGGCCCGAATTCAGGTGTACCCGGTTTGGGGCCGGCGTTTTCTGCAGCGTAGATAAGACACATGTATTGCATTATTTTCTCCTGTGATGGGTGTAGGCAGGATCAATTGATCCTGTGCCTACCAGACGATTCGACAGTGCCCGAATCGACACGGACTGTGAAAATAATTTAAGTTTTTTTTATTGTGAGTATAAACAGGGGCTTAATCAATCATTTTGCAGATACTTGTGGCAGACGGACTGCCTTGTTGATCGCGGTTGTTCTACCGCCGCGGTGAAAGTCCGCCTGCCCGATAGACTGTGGCGGCAGAACACTACGACAGGCAATGACGTTACTGCATTGTCTGCCACCATCTTTCGAAGCAGCGCGTTAATGCCCTTTAAAGTATAAAGGGCTTGTCGGGTTATTCCATGCGCCGGGGTATTGCTTATGATTTAGGCTTGAGATTTTCAGGATCATAAAGCGGCTTGTAGCCGACAGCCTCCACCACCACAGGATAGGTTTCGCCGAAGTACTCAATTTGCAGCTCACGGCCGACTTCGCAGTAATCGGCGGGCAGGTAACCCAGTGCGATGTTCTTGCCGATCGTGGGTCCAAAGGCAATGCTGGTGGTGTAGGAGCGCCGGCCTTTGCTATCTATGATTGTCTCACCGGTACCCGGGTCCTGAATCGGCAGAGTGCCGACCGGGTAACGTGCAACACCGCTGGAATCGATATTGTTTTTCATCGTAAACGTGCACAGATAGGCTGTCTGCTTTTCCAGTGATTTCTGGGCAACGTAGGCTTCTTTGCCGTAAAAGTCTGCCGCCTTCACTTTTGGTCGAGCCAGGTCTGCTTCAAACAGATTGTAGTGGGTGAGCAGGTCGGCGTTCTGCAGCCGAAGGCTCTTTTCCATTCGGCGGCTGTTGGCGTAGGTTTCGACACCTACCGGTGTGACTCCCTGTGCTGCCAGTGCATCCCACACGGCCAGTCCGTCATCGTACTTGAAATGAAGTTCCCAGCCCTGCTCACCGACATAGGAAATTCTGAACGCGGCGACAGTCGCGCCGTTGATTTCAATGTTTTTAACCGTCACAAAAGGAAAGCGTTCATGACTCAGCGCAGCCGGGTCGCTGACAACTTTCTCCAGTGTGGCGCGCGCATTCGGACCCCATAATCCGATACAGGAAAATTGCGGTGTTCTGTCTTGTATGTCTACGTTGAAGCTTTGCGCGCGCGCCATGCGCTGCAGCCAGACCAGATCACGTGCACCGGAGTCGCCACCGTCCATGACACGGTAATGATCCTCTGCCAGTCTCACCAGAGTCAGGTCGGCTCTGACACCGGCATTTTCGTCGAGAAAATGCGTGTATATACCTTTGCCAACAGGCGTGTCACCGCCGACTTTGGCAACACAGGTGTATTCCATCAGTGCTTCAGCGTCTGCGCCTTTGACATCGATGATGGCAAAGTGTGAGAGGTTAACCATGCCCACATCTTCACTCATTTGCAGGTGTTCAGCGTTCGAGACCCGCCAGAAATGACGATTGTCCCATTCGGATTCCCGCACCGGCACTCGATCGGCGAATTTTGTCAGCAGGTGTTCGTTGCTCGCGTAGCCATGCGCGCGCTCCCAGCCCGCAGCTTCCATAAAGTAGCCGCCGAGTGCTTTTTCTCTATCGTAGAAGGGGCTTCGATAATGGTCTCGGCCCTTGGTATAGGGCTCACGGTTGTGCACCGCCGGGTTATAGATTTTAAAAGCAGTTTCGTAGCAGCGATCGTGTATGTACTGTTCTTCCTGCTGAAACGGATAATACCGGGCAACATCAATGCTGCTGTGATCAAGTTCGGTAATGCCGTCGGTCATCCAGTCCGCGATTACCTTGCCTGTACCCGGGCCGTCTTTTACCCATACCGATACGGCATACCAGAGCCCCTGCGTTTTAGCCGACTCACCGATTGACGGTCCGCCATCGGCCGTCACCTGAAGCAGGCCGTTGAACGAGCGTTTTTCATCGTATCCCAGCTCACCGAGAATAGGGGTGAGCTCGATCGCCCGTTCAAGCGGCTCGATGATCTGATCCATTTCGAGGTCGCGCTGGGAAGGGGATAGCCGGGCCTGTTCTTTTTCCAGCAGGTCTCGCGGGTGGCACATGCGCGGCGACTTTTCTTCGTAGTAACCCCATTCGATCATGCCACCTTCGGATGTTTTCGGATCGCCGGTGTCTCGAAGGTAGGCTGAGTTGCCCTGATCGCGCAGCAACGGGTAGCCGATATCTTTGCCGGTGCCGGCAAATTCGTCGTAGGGTCCGAACCACAGCAACGGGTGATCAACGGGCATCACCGGCAGGTCCTCACCGGCCATTTCGGCAATTAGTCTGCCCCATAATCCTGCACACACCACCACATAGTCGGCCTTGATATATCCTCGAGGTGTTTCTACTCCGACAATCCGGCCATTTTGAATGTCGAGGCCGGTGGCCGGTGTGTTGGCAAAAGTGGTCAGCTTGCCGGTTTTCTCACAGGCTTCCACCATTTCACCGGTCACCACCTGAGAGCGGGGGGCAACAAGGCCGGCATCCGGATCCCACAATGCACCCTGAATCATGTGTTCTTCGAGCAGCGGCATTTTCGCTTTAGCCTCGGCGGCTGTGATCATGCGGGCATTGGTGCCGAAAGCTTTACCGGACCCGACTTTGCGCTCAAGCTCTGCAAGGCGCTCGTCATCACCGACCCGCGCTACCTCGAGCCCACCGACTTTTGCATAGCGACCGAGCTTTTCGTAAAAGTCGATGCTGTACATGGTGGTGTAGCAAGTCATGTGGTCGTGCGCGGTGGCATAGCAAAAGTCCGACGCATGCGCGGTAGAACCGATGTCAGTGGGGATTGCCGACTTGTCGATGCCGACAATGTTGTCCCAGCCACGCTCGATGAGATGGTGCGCCACAGACGCGCCGACAATGCCGCCCTGACCAATAATGACCACTCTGGCATTCGAGGGGAACTTAGCCATGAATGTTGCCTTTTAGGTGTTTATGAGTCATCAAAACACGGTGAAACCGTACTTGAGTTTGTACGGATAGTGGCAGAAATTCTGTGTGCCTGATTACTACCAGCTGGCAATAGATTTTCACGGTGCGACAGGCAACAAGTAACGGGTCCTGATCCGCACACCCGTTTTGCTTCGGACAACGGTCACTATGACTCGGCTCACCACTTCATTTGCATGCGAGGTCCTGTGTCATGATTGCGGATCGCGGAAAATGTCAATAGCGATCCGGTTTGTGTTGACTGTCGCTTCAGACTAGCCGGGTGTTTCCGACGCCGGTATAAAACCAGCCGGGGCAGGTGCACACCGGCGTTACCGTCTGACAGACGGAGCAGGCGTTTCCGGCAATTAGAATGCTGCCTTCAGTACTTCGGGCGCATGCGATAAAAAATTTTCATCCGCTTTGGTATCAGGCTGAGTCTGGCGGGTGCCGTCGTAGACGATCGCCGTTTGATCCTGTTTCTGATTTGACACCGAGGGTATCTGTAGCGGTGTAGATTCGTGTGGTAGTGCTGAGGTAAGCCTGTCGAATTCTCTGCTGTCCAGCCAGGTGCCGAGGCAGCCCGGGCAGTAACTGAATTCGATATCCTTTCTACTGCTGTTGATTAACTCCATGTTGCAGCGTGGGCAGTCCATGTGGTCTCCGAAAAAGAGTTGGGTTGTCGGGAATGATCATCGGAACCTACTGTGATCTTTGAGGTCCACGGATTATATAAACGGACCTGCCGGTGCATTGTGAAACGAAGAAAACTACTGCAAACATTTGTTGCATACACGGCTCTGGGTGCCGGTAGGCTTGCACACGGCAACCCGCTTGTGCCGACCGGTTCGGACGTTGAGGGTCCGTATTACCCGGTACAGTCGCTGCCTCTCACTTCCTCGCTGCTTCTTAACGAGCAGGCATTGGGAGACCCGTTGACCTTTTCGGGCCGCATGCTTAACACCAGTGGTGCCGCTATACCCGGCTTGCGTATTGATGTCTGGCAGTGCGATGCCAGGCAGGCGTATAACCATCCGGCCGACGGCAGCCAGAGAGACCCGGCATTCAGAGGGTATGCAGCGCAGATTTCGGATGTTGATGGTCGATTTGTGTTCGACACAATTGTGCCGGTTTCGTACGGAGGTCGACCGCCGCATATCCATGTGAAAATCTGGCGTAATCAGCAGGAGTTACTGACGACGCAGGTTTACCTGGAAGGGTATCGCGGCAATGACCATCGAAAGATCAAACCGGTCAAAGCTGCGCATAATGATGACAAGTACGAGGCGCAGTTTGACTTTGTGGTGTAACTGCAAGTCCGGCGGTTAGCTTACCCGCACAATGCCAGTGTTCCCTCCCACAGTGCTGAATCAATCTGTACAGGGTCGTGTGGTTTTTTTTGTGAGCCCGGTAATCGCGCGCCTTCCTGTGAGTCGACTGCTTCTGCAAGTGCTTCCAGTCTGTCCCAGAAAAGATCGTCGGTAAAAGTGGTCGGGTCAACTATGAAGTAGAACTGTCCGAGATGATGTGGCGGTCCGTCAGCGAGTTTCAAACCAGTCACGTTGGTCGAAGACACGCTGCCGGTTAACGCCGATGCAAGCACTTCTGCCATGAGACCGAATCCGTAGCCCTTGTAGCCACC
>JAHDHK010000264.1 GCA_020631335.1 Chromatiales bacterium | reverse complement strand
GATAGAAAAGACTGCATAGCCAAAGCGCAGCTGGTCACTTATACCTCGCTGAAGTAGTCATCGACTGAGGTCTCCGGGCATCGTCAACGGTGCCTGTCACCGCGGCGCGCGTCTGTGCCATCAAGCATGTGATCCTGTGGATCAGTGTGCTGATAGGAAGCGGCATTTTTCCCGGCTGAATATCATGATCCCGCCAGCCTGTCGCACCGATGGTGCAGCTGGTAAAAATACCGATTATCGCAGGTAGCATTTCGCTGACTGAAATGCCGGTTGACTTCAATATACTTACCCACGATGTATCGGTTTACGCAATAGATTCAAGGATGATCGCTATGGCAATACTGACACTGCATGGACCAATGTTCCCGGCTTCCGCCAACGCGGATGTTTCCGCGGCAACCCCTTTCGTTGACAGGATGCGGCGCCTACTGAAAATCAGTACACCTGCCGGGGAGATCTCACCGGCATCAGTTGACCAGCTAAAAAATCGAGATCTGCGGGGTGTTGATGTGACGAGTGTGTCGGTTGCGCTCGTGCAGAGGATGTCAATACTTACCTGCCGGTATCTCTCCGGCCGCAATGGTTGACAGGGCAGTGAGTGTCTCACCAGGCACGGTTACACACTCGAATAATTTTTACCAACGGAAATTTGAACAGACAGGGAAGACACAATAATGAATGGTGGAGAGATTACCTTACAGGCCGAAGTCACGACACAGGTGCAGGATCGTTCTGAAGCCGCACAACCAGTAGTTAGTCCGACGGCGACTGTCAGTAACGGCGGTGGACTGATGAGTCGAATAAGGACGGCGCTTGGCAATTTATGTGACGAGGCGAATGGACTGGAGCTGCTGGTCGACGAAGCGAAAGATCGCGCCAGTAAGCCCTGGTATCAGCGCATTCCTCAAGACTGATATCTAAAACTTCATCGGCGGCTGTTGCAGTGAAACAGCCGCGCGTAGTGCACCATAGTGCCGGTGACTCTTCGATCCGTGACTCTCCTGTGGATTTACATTAGACGCATTAGCGTGTAGCTTCAGGCTATGTCGAAGAGGATAGCCAATGAGAGAGCCTAACTTATCAAGAAAAGCAATGGCCTTCGTGTTGGCTGGAGGCAGAGGAAGTCGACTCAAGGAACTCACTGATAACCGGGCCAAGCCGGCGGTGTTTTTTGGCGGCAAAACCCGGATAATCGACTTTGCGTTATCCAATGCGCTGAACTCAGGTATCAGGCGCATCGGGGTAGCCACGCAGTACAAGGCACATTCCCTGATCCGTCATCTGCATAACGGCTGGAGTTTCTTTCGTGCAGAGCGCAACGAAGGCATGGACATTCTGCCTGCGAGCCAGAGAGCAGCCGACGGCACCTGGTATCTGGGTACCGCAGATGCGGTGACACAGAACATCGACATCATCGAAAGTTACGGTGTCGAGTACATCCTGATCCTTGCCGGTGATCATATCTACAAACAAGATTATCAAGTGATGCTGCGCCAGCATGTGCAAAGCGCTGCCGATGTGACGATCGGTTGCGTGGAAGTGCCCAGAGAGGAGGCAAGTGCGCTGGGTGTAATGAATGTGAATGCGGATGACCGCATCATCGAGTTTGTTGAAAAGCCTGCCGACCCGCCGACGTTGCCGGACAACGATCAGATATCACTGGCATCAATGGGGATCTATGTATTCAGAACCGATGATCTTATTGAACACTTGCGCGCCGATGCAGCGGACCCGGATTCGAGTCATGATTTCGGGAAAGATATCATTCCGAAGATAGTGGCTCACGGCAAAGCGATGGCCCACCGCTTCAGTGACTCGTGTGTTAGCTCCGGCGATATTAACAAACCTTACTGGCGCGATGTTGGAACCGTAGATGCCTTCTGGCAGGCGAACCTCGATCTGACTGACTTTACTCCCGACCTCGATATCTACGATCAGGACTGGCCGATCTGGACTTACCAGGAGGTGACTCCACCCGCCAAGTTCGTGCACGATGAAGACAATCGTCGAGGCAGCGCAATCAGTTCACTGGTGAGTGGCGGATGTATTATTTCGGGTGCGCGAATAAATCGTAGTCTGTTGTTCTCGCATGTGCATTGCCGCTCTTACAGCAGCCTCAAACAGGTGGTTGTGCTACCTAAAGTTGAAATAGGCCGCCGCGCCAGAATTAAAAATGCGGTCATAGACCGGGGGGTAGACATACCCGAAGGGCTTGAAATCGGTTACGACCCTGAATTAGACGCAAGCAGATTTACCCGAACCGAAAACGGCGTTTGCCTGGTCACCAGAAAGAGTATTCAGGCGATTACCGCCTAGCATGCAAACCCCGGGTAAAGCGGCCGGAATCAAGCACTGTTGCGGTTAAGATGTCACTTTAAGTGGACGGTGAAAAATTATAATTATCAGTAGGTTATAGCTGGTTCATGTCAAACACATAGAATTTACCTGAAATGATTGTGCCGCCATGGTTCAGGAGGTGGCCGTTATTCCAAGCTCGTGATTTGTCCACTTTGTGTTACTGCCGGTAATGACGGCACCGCAATACCCGGCGTCATTATCAACTTTTTGAATCATCTCTTGCGCTGCGTGTACATGCTGTATTTCTATAACGGTGTAGCGACGTTGATATAACCATTCACGATTTTCAATGGATTCGAGCGCCGGCACCGGCGGTAACTCGCGTGTGTATGCGAAAAAGTAAAGGGTAAAGCCGTAATCATCTACCGGCTGGATACCGATTAAGGTCATTCCGCGGGAAGTCAGGTCGTCCCTGACAGCCTGTATATCCGCTGTGCGTAACGTCAACAGGTTGAGGTGTGCGCCACCTCCAAGAAGATTCTGATCAACAGCGACAGCGGTCCTCCCGGCAAACCTGTGATCTATCAGCTCAATAATAAAAGCCTCCGGGTCACTGAAGTGAGCAACGTAACCGACATCCTGAAATTGGTGAGGCTCACTGACTGTGATTCCGCGCCGGGTTAGTTGTGCATAGGCCAGTTCGATATCCGGTACAGCGAGGGTGAACTTCCAGTACAGATCCTGCTTTGCCGGTAAATAGGTGCTGCTCGATGGCAGGAAGCGAAGCCCTGCTTCGGTGTCGCTGTAAGTCACGCAGTCACGAGCGCGGTCATACATCATGCCCAGTACGTCGCAGTAGAAACGCTTTTGCGCTTCCGGGTCTCGCACTCTGAAGTGGATGCGGTCGAGTTTTGGTATAGAACTGGTCAGAAGCAAATTAAAGTTTGAGTCATCGGATAGTCATGACATCGATATTGAATGGACTCAGTATATCGGGCTGACTGTCTCATGCAATGTGGTCAGCAGTGTTGATTATCAGTATCGGGTATAACGGGGTGTCGGATATCGATTTGACTGTTCAGTGTAGCCAGACAGAATGTTTAAAAACGTGATGAGCGACGCTCTGAGAAGGTCCCTGACCGTTGTACAAAGGCAACCGAAAAAGCGCAGTTGATGGGGGATAAATGTGTATGTTGACCGGGCTGGCGTTCCAGCGTGAATTCAACGCCCTCAGACCCGACGCAATCACTGGTGCAATAGTTTTTCAACAGCCTGCTAAGCAGGATTGCGCATAGCGGTGTCTGGCAGTCGGTGCTGTTAATATTGGAATGCAAACCAATTGGATGATCAATAATGAATTGCTCTGCAAGTAATTTTAATCTGCATGGAAAAACGGCGCTGGTGACCGGAGGAAGTCGTGGAATCGGACGCGCGGTGGCACTTGCGCTGGCAGAGCAGGGGATGGATATCGCTATTTGCGGCAGAAGCGCTGACTCGCTTGAAGCCACAGCAAAGGACATATCAGCGCTTGGTGTGAGCTGTTATCCGGTGCAGGCTGACGTCAGCAGGGTTGACTGTATCGAACAGCTGGTCAGCACCACGCTGGCCGAATCCGGCCGTATAGATGTGCTGGTCAATAATGCAGTCACTTCGACCAGCGCGCCTTTTGATCAGTTGGGTGATGATGAGTTTCGTTATCACATCGATGTAAAGCTGATGGCCTACATTCGCATTGCGCGGCTGGTGTTTAAATCTATGCAAAAGCAACAGTCCGGTCGAATCGTCAATATTGGTGGCATGACAGCCAGAATAGTTGCACCGTTGCGGATGACCAATGGTGTGGTAAACGCCGGGGTAGCCAATTTTACCAAGCAGTTTGCCGGTTACGCAGCCGATGCCGGTGTTACCGTTAATTGTGTACACCCGGGCTACACCCGCACAGAACGCATTCAGCAGATCTTCGAGCGTGAAGCATTGCAACAGGGCATTCCGGTGGCAGACGTTATTGCGCAGAGAACCCGAGACATCCCGTTGAAGAGACTGGTCGATCCGGAGGACATCGCCGCAGCGGTGTTGTTTTTCTGCTCGCCACTCGCCGGGATGATCACCGGGCAATGCATTGCCGTCGATGGTGGCTCGGGCACAGCCATTAACTACTGAATACGCGTTTGCCTGTTGACGTCGCTGCAGGTGAAAATCTGGCTCGGGAATCTGACGAGTTCAAGCGGGCAAACTTGTTTTTCACGCTGTGAAGTACAACCCCGGTTTCAAAGTGATGATCCCGGGTTAAGCGGACGCAGGGTCGCTATTTTATTTACCTTTGTTTTAAATAACAGCAGATCAGAATGCCCGGGTAATTGCCGGATGCCCGGCAGCCAAACAACTCGCTGGCATTGCGCCCGCATAAAATAGTGACCAGCTAGATATTCCCGGTAAATTATTCGATTGTGTGCTGATAAAAGTGAAGTCAAGGGAATGAATGTTGTTAACAGTCAGGCAGGGCAGTTGTGTCATTGCGCTGACCGAATCGATGTGGTTTGAAGTCGCTGTAAACACCTCCTCTCCTCAGAGTACGTCCATATCGATCGGCTGCATTAATGTAGTGCCTTTGCAGTGCAGGGAAGAGAACTCACAGGATAATTCAGACTCAATACTTGAGGAGTCCAATCAATGTCAGCTGATGCAGGCTGTCTACACGTCAGTATCAACACCCTCTTCATGCATGCTCGCCGCGCTATCCGCAAGTCATTCACTTTCGCAAACAGACTACCCGCTGCACTCTCTGTTACCTCCGTTCACAGCGAGGGTATTGCGCATCGCGCAACAGGTAGAGCACATCGGCCGGTGAAGTTGCGGCCGCTTGCCGCTGTGCTGGTGCTACTGCTTGCAGGCAGTCATGGGTGGGCCGGTGATAATGAATTCCTTTTCGATGATAGCTTCAGGCCCGCGTTATACGCCGGGGCCGGTGTGGGCTTCAGTCGACTGGCACCGGATACCAGTCAGGTTGCCGGCTGGGATGTCAGTGAAAAAATAAACAACGCCGGGCAGGTGAACGTCGGTGTCGATCTGTTTCGGCAGCTATCACTCGAGTTGCATTCCGCTGATCTTGGCAGCGCAGGGTTGATGCCGTCAGGGCGTATCAACTACCACATCGATGGACTGAGCGCGCTGTTGTATGCCGGTGGTAACCGGGGACGCTTCAAACGACGTGGACTGACCGCGTATGGCAGAGGCGGGATCGGCGTATTAAACAATACACCAGTGGGAGAGGTGCCATTCAGAAAGGTAAATGCAAACCACTTTCTGGTGGGCGCCGGACTGGAGTATATGTCTGCCAACGGATTCGGTGCCCGTGCAGAAGTAATCTCGTTCGATAAAGATGCCGGCTATGGCCAGCTTGGTTTGATCTACCGGTTTGGCCATGGACGCTACAAGAGAGTGGCTGAAGAAGAATCCGATAAACCGGTAAAGGTTGCGGAAGAAAGCCGCGGGCCAATAGTCTCACCGCCACCGCCACCGCCACCGCCACCGCCACCGCCACCGCCACCGCCACCGCCCAAAATACAGGTGAAGCCGCCGGTAGAAGCACCGCAAGTGGCCGCGCAGAATCGATGTGATGATATTAGCGGTGTGCTCGAGGGTATTCGTTTCAGTACCGGTTCGGCGCATCTTACCCCCGGCGCATTGTCTGCGCTGGGTGAGGTAGCAAACAGGCTGGACAGCTGTCCGCAACTTCCAGTCATCGTCTCTGCACACACGGATAACCGTGGTAGCAAAAGGGTTAACCAGATTCTCTCGCAAAGGCGCGCGTGGGCGGTAATCAATTATCTGAGAGGCAATGGTGTCAGTCTGGCCCGGCTTTTCCCCAGAGCACATGGTGAAACACAGCCGGTCGACACTAACGAAACAGCAGAGGGGCGAAGGAACAACCGCAGAGTCGAGCTGATAGTCCGGTAAATAAATCGTGCTGGCAGGTGACCACTGTGTCCCGTGCGCAGGTACCAGTGGTCCACGCGCAGGACGCATGTACAAGCCAGTGATCAGTCGGTAGCGCTAACAAACGCGCTACCACTGTTTGGTACTGGCGTAAGCCTCAGCCCTCCGCTCGCTTTACCTTTTGATGCTCGTCTTCTATCAGGCCGATTTTCCAGTAGCCTGATAAGTACGCATCCTGCTTTGGCAGTTGCTTTTCTTTAACGACAAACTGCTTTAAAGCACGCACGACGCCGGATTCCCCCGCGATACAGGTTTGTACTCTACCTTCCGGCCATTCGATGGAACGTATCAACTGTTCCTGTGCGTCTGAGCGCTGCATCGGGTCAGGCTGAACCAGCCAGTGTGTTTCGATACCCTCAGGCATATCGATCACCTGCCTATCCTCCGCTGCTGTTACCTCAAAAATGGCCACACCTTTCGCATCCCGTGGCATTGCCTCCAGAGTGGCTGCAGCAACCGGTATTGCTGAAGGATCGGCGGCAACCAGATACCAGTCTGCTTCAAAGTGGCTGACCTTCGGTCCGCTGGGTCCACCAAAGCCCAGAAAGTCACCTGGCTGTGCACGTGTGGCCCAGCTCGAAGCCGGACCGTTATCACCGTGTGCTACAAAATCAATGCTTAACTCCTGAGTTCGGGCATTGTATTTTCGAACAGTAAAGGTCCGTCTTGGCGGCTTAGGACCTGAAGTCAGTCTTTTTGAAAATTCTTCTTTTGTTTCATTCTTCTCAGGCAGCATCAGTTTGCAATTTCCGCCCTCACGCCCCTCAGGGAAACCTTCAAGCTCCGGTCCTGCAAAGGTCACACGGATCATGTTGGGGGTTAGATACCACGCTTCTTTCACAGTCAGCAGGCGTGGACCGCTCCGGGCGACGGCATTGTTAATAGCGCTTTTGATTCCAGATAGAACCGACATATTTTTCCTGTGTTGTGATTGATGCTCCAAACAATGGGGACGTCCTTTGCTAATAGCAAGCCATTGTTTTTATTGTTCAATTATGCAGAATTGTCTGTTCTATCTGGTATAGAAATTAGAGCAACGCTACGGCCACAAAAGCCGCTGGATGTTACCGGGCAACGTAATAACGCCTTTGGCTAATGCGGCAAAAAATAAATCCGTTCTTTGCGTTTTGACAGGAGGTTAGACGAACCCCGGTATCAAGTTATGTGGGAATGTTGAGGGGCAGGCGGGCGATGCGTGTCTTAAGTCGGTTCAAAGAACTAAGCAAGAAGCCGTATTCAACTGCTCGCAACTCTATTAAGCGCCGATGTGCAGCAGCAGAGAGCGAGGGTAGGGTGCCTGGTGTAATCGCCAGACTATCCTGCCTTCTGATTGAGTTCCGGGGTAGATATCAGTCCGCCTCCCTGGAAAAACTAACCGAATTGTTAGCTATTTATCGCTAACCGAAATCCTGTCAGATTTTGTATGTCTATTTGCAAGGAATTGGCAATTCAATTGATCTGAATTCTGGAATATATCCGTTTTCTCAAAAGATAACTGGGTCGGAAGTCTTTACAAGCCTGTTACGACTCGTGTTCTTATTTTCCTGGAGTGGGTTGTTCGTATTGGTGGTTATGGCGAAGAAATCGCACTGGTGGCTCCAGAAGTTTAATCAGTTAAAAACGATGCAGAAAAGTCCAGACCTACAACAATTACCTGTGTCTCGAGACAAGCTGAAGCGTGTTCCAACAGATAGCAGTAAAGTCGCTCTACACGGACTTCTTAAAACTTGTGGGCG
>JAHDHK010000263.1 GCA_020631335.1 Chromatiales bacterium | reverse complement strand
AGTGCTCGCACCGCCCAGAGACAGCTGCGTTTGCACCAGTGCATCAAGCGCGAAAGATCGGCAGCGTTGAGTGTCCGGGCATGCAGGGTTCATTGGTAACGGGGACCCGGATATCTGGCACCCTTATATCGAGGACCCGGGGTGAGCAACTTTCACCCCTGACTTAATAATTGATGGCGGATAGGGCGCTCAAACCGGTGCTGTCGATTTGAGGCCTTGCCAATCAGTTCAGTCTTTCAAACACAGTACTGATGCCCTGACCCATACCTATACACATGGTCGCGAGTCCGAACTCCCCATCGTGCTGCTTCATTACATTGAGCAGGGTGGTACTGATGCGTGTGCCCGAACAGCCGAAAGGATGTCCCAGCGCGATGGCGCCACCATGAAGATTGACCTTGTCGTCCATCACATCGAGTAGATTCAGATCTTTTAGAACCGGCAGTGACTGCGCGGCAAAGGCTTCATTGAGCTCGACGTGGGAGATATCATCCATGGTTAAGCCAGCCCGCTGCAATGCTTTTTGAGTCGCCGGTACCGGCCCGTAGCCCATGATCGCTGCCGGACATCCTGCGATAGCCATCCCACGTATTCGGGCAACCGGTTGCGCGCCGATTGCTTTGGCCTTCGCACCGGACATGAGCAGCATGGCAGAAGCGCCGTCGGATATTGCGGAAGAACTGCCCGCTGTTACCGTGCCGACCTTAGGGACAAATGCAGGAGGCAGTTCGGCCAACGATTCGGCAGTCACATTTTCACGGATGACTTCATCCGTGTCGATCAGCTTTTTAAATCCGTTGGTATCGTGGCCCTCGATGGGAATGATCTCATCGGCAAACCCTCCGTTCAGCGTTGCTGCATGCGCACGCTGATGTGAGCGGGCGGCAAAATGGTCCTGCTCGTCGCGACCGATGTTATGCATTTTCGCTAACATCTCTGCGGTAACACCCATCATCATAGAGGCTTTTGCCACATGCTTACTCATGCCGGGGTGCAGGTCGAGCCCGTGTAACATCGCCACATGCTGCATGTGTTCAACCCCGCCGGCAATAAACACATCACCGTAGCCGGTCATAATGCTTTGAGCACAAGTGTGCAGGGCTGACATGGAAGAACCGCAAAGGCGGCTGACTGTCTGACCACCGACCGTTTCAGGCAAGCCGGAACGAAGGACGACACCCCGCGCAATATTGAATCCCTGCTCAAGTGTTTGATTAACGCATCCCCAGACCAGATCTTCTACATCGTCAGGGTCAACCTCGGGGTGCCTTTCAAACAGTGCACGTACCAGGTGTGCCGATAAATCTTCTGCACGCACATTTGCAAAGCCGCCCTTTTTGGAACGTCCCATCGGGGAGCGGACACAGTCTATGATCACCACATCGTTGTTATCGTATTTCATCTCTGTGACTCCGTTATGCTGCGCCGGGAAAGAATGACTTGCCTTCGGCTGCCATTTGAGCCATTCCGTCAGTCGGATGATAGAGCGGGCCAAGCTGTTTATACTGCTCGCACATTTGTACAAATTTCTGCATGCCAATGGTATCGAGGTAATGCAGTATTCCGCCCCTGAACGGTGGAAATCCAAGACCGTAGATCAGGCCGATGTCTGCATCGGCCGGGCTGCTGACAATGCCTTCTTCCAGACAGCGAATGGTTTCGATACACATCGGAATCATCATGCGCTCTATGATCTGCTCATCGCTGACCTCAATGGTTTCGTCAACGCAGGGTTCGATAATCGCCTTCACATCCGGATCGGAGATTTTCTTAGGCTTGCCGCGTCTATCCAGTTCATAACGATAGAATCCCCGGTTGTTTTTCTGGCCATAACGCTCTGCGCGGTACAGCAGATCGGCCGCACCGTCTCCCTCATACTTCATACGATCGGAGAACCCTGCTGCCATGACCTCTCCACCGTGATAGCCGGTGTCCAGCCCAACGACGTCTAGCAGGTAAGCCGGCCCCATCGGCCATCCCCAGCGTTCCATTATTTTATCTACTCGCGCGAAATCCACCCCGTGTTTTAATAACAGTCGGTGGCCGCCAAAGTACGGGAACAGCACGCGGTTGACGTAAAAGCCCGGACAGTCGTTGACCACGATAGGCGTTTTGCCCAGTCGACGTGCATAAGCCACGGTAGTGGCAATAGCGCTGTCGCTGCTTTTCTCTCCGCGAATCACCTCCACCAGTGGCATTCGATGTACCGGGTTAAAAAAGTGCATCCCGCAAAAATTTTGCGGACGTGCCAGACCAGTTGCCAGCAGATCAATTGATATAGTTGATGTGTTTGACGTCAGAATCGCACTTTCCGGTATTGCTGCTTCGACTTCTGCCAGCACAGACTGTTTTACCTTCGGATTTTCGACCACCGCCTCAACCACGATATCGACATCGCCGAAATCACCGTAACTCAGTGTCGGCATAATTCGGTGCATAGCGGCGGCGGCCTCCGGCTGCTTCAGCCTGCCTCTTTGAACCTGTTTAAAAAAGAGTTTGTCGGATTCAGCCAATCCATCTTCTATGGCCTGCTGATTAATGTCTTTCATCATAATGGCAATACCGCTGGAGGCGGATTGATAAGCAATGCCCCCTCCCATGATGCCGGCACCCAGCACAGCCGCTTTGTTTACACTCAGCGCTTCTGCCTGTAGAGATTTACTGTTCTTTTTAAGGTATTGGTCTTTGAGAAATATGCCGATCAGTGCATGTGTGACCGGTGATTTTGCCAATTGCGCAAATGCGGCGGCCTCGACCTTAAAAGCCTCATTGCGATGTAACGGCGCATGTTGTTGTATGGTGCTGATTATTGTCATTGGCGATGGATAGTGCGGTCCGGCTTTTGCGCCGACAACGCCCCTGGCCGATTCAAACGCCATGGTCTGTTCGATAGATGACAATGTTAACGGTGATTGTTTTTCACGACGCCGCGCAGCATAGTCAAACTTGCCATCAATGCATTGCTGCAGCAAATCAAGTGCGGCTTCTTTGAGCTTGTCTCCGGTGACAACGGCGTCAACCGCACCATCTTTCAGCGCTGCAGGAGCGCGTTTATTCGCACCGGTAGCGATCCATTCTATTGCATTGTCTACGCCGATCATTCGCGGGAGTCTTACAGTGCCACCCCAGCCGGGCAGGATGCCGAGTTTAACTTCAGGTAAGCCTATTTTCGCATCGTCTGCCATGACGCGGTAATCACATGCCAGACATATCTCAAGTCCTCCCCCGAGCGCTTCGCCGTTGATGGCAACCACAGTAGGAAAAGTGAAGTCTTCTATTGCAGAGAAAATACCATTGATTTTAAGCAATGCTTCGATCAGGTCAGACGCCGGACTTTGGAACAAAGCGCCGAACTCATTGACGTCTGCACCGACAAAGAAACTGCTCTTGCCACTGTAGAGCAACAGTCCCTTGATATCGTCTTTTCTTTGCAGTTCAATGATCGCCTGCTGCAGTTCGTCGAGCGTTGCCTGATTGAACTTGTTTACTCGCTCACCTTCAAGGTCAAAGCACATTTCAACAAGCCCGTTTGACAACGAGGTAACGGTAAGTGACTTTCCTTCGAATATCATCGAGGGGATCTCCTAGAAGCTGAAATGTGCGGCATCGATGGCCATCAGTGAATCGGCACCGGATTCCATCGTTGCAACGAGTGCGCGGGTACGAGGCAGGAGCTTGTCGAAGTAGAACTCTGCAGTTGCTAATTTGGTGTTGTAGAAATCGTGCTCGGTACAGTTTTCATCGTCAAGTGCTGCCAGTGCGGTCGCCGCAGCTCGCGTCCACATATAGGCCAGAACGATGTAACCCGAATACATTAAGTAGTCGACCGAGGCTGCACCTATTTCATCAGCATCGGACATCGCACGCATGGTGATTTGTGTCGTGATGCGCTGCCATTCATCGCAGTGTGTATCGAGTGATGCGACCATGTTGGCCAGCTTGCGATTGTTGTTATTAGCGTTGCAGAACGCTTCAACTTCACTCAGAAACTGCCTTAATAACCCCCCCTGTGACCCAACTACCTTACGCCCGAGCAGGTCAAGTGCCTGTATACCGGTGGTACCTTCGTACAGCATGGAAATTCTACAGTCGCGAACATTCTGTTCCACGCCCCATTCACGGATAAATCCGTGGCCGCCGAATATTTGTAAGCCGTGATTGGCTGATTCAAAACCGGTTTCAGTCAGAAATGCTTTGGCGATCGGAGTGAGCAGTGCGAGACGTTGATCTGCTTTACCCTTGCGCTCATCACTGGCGTTGGACTCGGTGATGTCTACATCCATGGCCAGAGAATGGATAAACATACGTCCGCCCTCTGCAAATGCCTTCTGTGTCATCAGCATTCGTCTGACATCGGGATGCACAATGATCGGGTCTGCCGGTTTGTCCGGGTTTTTCCTGCCGGAGCTTGAGCGCATTTGCAGCCGTTCGCGAGCGTAGGACAACGATGCCTGAAAACCGAACTCTGCATGGGCAAGCCCCTGCAGTGCCGTGCCGAGTCGTGCGGCGTTCATAAAGGTGAACATGCAATTCAAGCCGCGATTGGGCGGGCCGATCAAAAAGCCCCTGGCGCCATCGAAATTCAGTACACAGGTGGCGTTGCCGTGGATACCCATCTTGTGCTCAATTGATCCGCAATGAACGCCATTTCGTTCGCCGGCCCTAGTGTCTTCCTGCGGAAGCATTTTCGGTACGATAAAAAGGGATATACCCCGGGTACCTGCGGGCGCATCAGGCAACCGGGCCAGCACGATATGAACGATGTTGTCGGTCAGATCATGTTCACCGGCAGAGATAAAGATTTTGGTGCCGTGAATGGCATAACTGCCATCATCATTAGGTTCGGCACGGGTACGGAGCAAACCCAGGTCTGTGCCGCAGTGGGGTTCAGTCAGGCACATCGTGCCGGTCCATTCCCCGCTGGTCAGTTTCCCGAGGTAAGTGTTTTTCTGCTCATCACTGCCGTGTGCTGTGATGGTGGCATGTGCGCCATGACTCAGCCCCGGATACATGGCCCAGGCCCAGTTGGCCGTGCCGCTCATCTCGCTGAGCAGCGTAGACATTGACGGTGGCAGGCCCTGACCTCCATATTCCGGATCTGCGGAAAGACTGGCCCAGCCGCTTTCCACATATTTGTCATAGGCATCTTTAAAGCCTTCAGGGGTAGTGACGGTGCCATCCTGCCACTGGCAACCTGCCTGATCACCGCTTTGGTTGAGTGGTGCCAGTTCCTGCTCCACAAATTTGGCAGCCTCATCGAGGATGGCATCGAGCAGGTCATCGCTCAGTTCCTCAAAGCCGCCAATCTCTCTGCAAGCTCTTGTGTAGTCCAACACTTCGTGTAATGAGAATCGCATATCACGAAGCGGAATCTTCAGGTTCGCCATCAATTCATCTCCCCGGTTCGGCTATGGCAGCCGCGAACTGTGTCACAAAAATTCAATAATGCAAGTCTGTCACCAATCGCGACTTGCGTCATTCGGTTTAACCGTTAGCCATCAGCGCAGGCTGTGTGCTCAGCGATTGCACTGTTTCGGCTGAGTGGATGCTTTTTCAAACGAAGCCCGCTTGTTTATGTGAAGTGGTGTGACAAGGGACCGGGCGGTATAACCGGTTTGTGACTCGCCTTCGCTGTTTCGCTATGTCGCGCCTGGCCGGCATGAAGGTTTACAGATAACCACACGTATTGGCGGGGGGCATCAATAAGCCCATGTTCGCGTCCGATTGAAATGTACAGACCGGCATACGCGGCCGGTTAGCCAGTTACACTCCAGCAGTGCTCTTGGCGCAGGGACCAGCGATAAGCAGCTTAACCGTTTTACCCTGTGACTACGGTATTACGGAGCTCCGTTGTTCTACGGGTGTTGAGCATAAGCTTTTGAATTTTTACATTCGGCCACTCTGGCAGCGTATACCATGGCGCCGCGTTGCAGATGATTTTGAGCCCGGCCCATGGCTGGTTTCTCTGAAATTGTCCGGCAACGTTGTGCTCTGTCAACTAACAAATTTTGGCTGATCCAGTTGCGATTCAGACATCGTAGCTACTCATTGACCCGGCACATCTACTAATACAAACCGTGGCAAGCGGTTGTATCAGGAACTGTACACACAGCACAGAAATCGACACAAATACCTGACACACTGTTTCGCAACAGGAGCACTTGCCACTTGCCAGTGTCAGTTCTCCCGAATTTTATGATTTTTTGTTTTAAGGATTTCTCATGCAGAAAACAGTACTTGCAAGCCTGATAGTTCTCGCGCTGAGCGCATGTGACAGTAAATCTACCGTGGCGGTACAAGCGAGTGGACTCGCAGACGATCAAACCACTGCCAGCATTCCCGGGACTGATGGTGCTGGCAACGGCAATACCTCTGGTGGTTCCGACGATGACGGCAAGGGACAAGAGAATACTGACAATAACCCCGGCGGCGACGGTGGCAACAATGATGGCGGCCAGGTAAATGATGATTCCGGCAGCTCAACCTCGGATGGTGGTCAGGTTGATGATGATTCCGGTTCCTCCACTTCCGACGGTGGACAAAACAATGACGACGCTGGCAGCTCGACTTCTGATGGCGGCCAGACAAACGATGATTCAGGCAGCAGCACCTCTGATGGAGGAGAGGACAACGGCGGCGGCAATGGCAATGGCGACGGCGGCACTTTCGAATCTGATGCGACTGGTGGCGAAATTATTCGTACCTCTACACTGAGTACCGGCAACTCTGAAACTATTTGTACTTCACTGCCGTTCCAGGATAATTTCTCGAACATTTATGTCGGCGACTTTATTCTGCACAACAACGCATGGCGTCCGTGGCGTGCAGCCGAAGGCTATGAGTGGGAACAGTGCATTTACACCAATACCAACGGTATTCTGGCCGGCTGGTACTACGACTGGGGCCCGGGTAGAACCGGCATTAACGGCAACCCGAATCCATCCGGTGATTACTATGTCCGTTCTTATCCCGAACTCATTTACGGTGTAAAAGACGAGTTCCGTACCAGTGCGCCTCCTTCACGAACCGGTTTCCCGGTACGATTCGGAGATATGCCGAACATATCCATTGACTACTCTTACAGTGGTCCTGAGTACGGTACCGTTCGCACTGTCGACGCGTCTAACAACCCCCGCTTTCCGAACGGTTCTACCATTGCCGGTGAGCGCAACATTGCGATCGAGTCTTTTTTCTATAACCCTGATGAAAATGGTCAGTGTTCAACGGGCATCGTGCAGCGCAACGGCGGTTCCAACCACACTTATGAAGTGATGGTATGGCTCGATGCGGGTGCAGAAAGACTGCCGGCCGGTCCAAGTGATTTTGTTACCGACGTTACTATCCGAGGTGATGCCTATAAAGTGTATACCAAGGGCTCAGATCCGCGTTACATCGCCTTTGTTGCACAAAACCCGACTGATAGCGGCACGGTGTACTGGAATGATTTCACTGATTGGGCAAAAACTTACGCTCATCGTGTACAACAGGAATTCGGTGCCAGAAGCAACTCGGTACCCATGGATGATAATTGGTGTATTGCGAATATCATCGTCGGTACGGAGATTTTCTGGGGCTCAGGCAACCTGGACATCTATGACTGGACGATAACCCAGCGCCGTTAAAGCGTTAACACTGGTGGCAGCGGTAAGTCCGCTGCCACAGTTAAGACTACCAAAACAGCCGGCATTCGCCGGCTGTTTTGGTTTTGTCACTGCGGTGAATACTTCGTGCTTTCACCGTCGCTGTTATTGACGCTCTTTGTTAATTCTGCGACCCTTGGTCTATGGGGTGAGCGAATACCCCACGAGGCGGCAGCCCAAGTTTCGCATCCCGAGTCTACTGAGCAGCAATGCTGCTAATGCACGATATGAGGATGCAGCTTAATGAACACACAGATTACCGTCGCCCAGTTACAACGTCTCATTGGTACACCGGCGTCACCAGTTATCATTGACGTTTGTCTTGATCAGGATTTTTCAGAACCGGCGTTTTTCAAGATAGTTGTCGCGTGTATTAATTATGCAGCAACTTTACTTT
>JAHDHK010000262.1 GCA_020631335.1 Chromatiales bacterium | reverse complement strand
GAGTCATGATTGTTGACGACAACGCTACCAATACTGAAATCCTGCTCCACCAGCTGAATCAATGGGGAGTAGAAGTCTGTATTGCAGCCTCAGGCCCGCAGGCGCTGCAATTACTGGATACATCAGTGGACTGCGATAAACGGATAGACCTGGCTATCCTGGACTTCCACATGCCCGGAATGGACGGCTTCGAGCTCGCGCGTCAGATCCAGAATCACCCGGTCTATTCATCCATGAAGCTCATGATGCTGACATCTTCACTGACCGACATGAGTGATAAAGAACTATCGGGCCTCGGTATTGAATACTCACTGACTAAGCCGGCAAGACAGGCAGCACTATACAACGCGTTAATCTCCATGGTTCAAGACCCGGCAAGCCCGGAAGAAAACGATCACCCGCTTGACAACAACGCTACCGGCGGTAAAAGCGATCGGGCGCAACGACCTCAGATTCTCCTGACCGAAGACAATCCGATTAACCAGGAGGTTGCCAGTATGATGCTGGAGAATATCGGATGCGAGGTTGAAGTGGCGGAAAACGGCGCCGATGCAGTCGAGGCACTTAAATACAGAGAGTTCGATCTGGTGCTGATGGACTGTCAGATGCCGGTAATGGACGGTTATGAAGCTACAAGGGTTATTCGAAGCGAATCAAATCAGAACACTATCCCTGTAATCGCACTAACAGCCAACGCCATGGCCGGTGACCGGGAGCTCTGTCTCTCATCAGGTATGGATGATTACCTGTCCAAACCTGTCAGCCAGCAACATTTGCAGGAAACCATCGATAAGTGGCTGGTAAAAACCGAACAAGAACAATCTAACACCGAATACCAAGTACAAATAGTTAAGGGAAACGATATGAATTTCGATCTGGATGAAAGCGCACTCGATCAAATCAAAGTGTTGCAGCGGCCCGGCAAACCGGACATTCTGGGGAAAATTATCAACATGTACCTGGACAAGACACCCTCTTTGCTGGCAGACATAGAATCGGGGATTGCTACGAATGATGCTGCCAAGGTGAAAATGGCGGCTCACACAATGAAGTCAAGCAGCGCCTATCTGGGCGCCACCACGCTTGCCGATTTATGTAATAAGATGGAGGCTAAGGCGGCAAATGATGATATCGCCGATGCGAGTGTTGAGCCTTTGATGCAGGGGTTTGAAGCCGTTGCTGACCAAATCAAGCGACTGGCCTGAGCGAAACTGGTAGCGGTTTGTGACTATAAATCAGACATCCGCGCCGTTGCTGCCTGCACCCGTAACCACAGATCCGGCTACGGTTCTGGTCGTCGACGACGACATGGCCGGACTGCTATTGGCATCAGAAGCGCTTGCGTCTAACGGTTTTGCAGTAGTAGAAGCAGAGGACGGACAGCAGGCTGTAGAGCAATTCATTGAGCACAAGCCCGACGTTGTCATAATGGATGTGGTCATGCCCCGTATGGATGGCTTTGAAAGCTGTGCAAAAATACGTGAGTGCGAAGGTGGCCGGCATGTCCCGATACTGATGATAACCGGACTCGAGGATGTCGAGTCGATTCAAAAAGCCTACGAAGTAGGTGCGACTGACTTCGTCACCAAACCGATCAATTTTTTTCTGCTGCCGTATCGTATTACCTACATGATGCGGGCAAAGAAAACTGCTGACGCACTGCGCGAGAGCCAGGCCCGGCTCGACAACGCACAGCGTATTGCCAAACTTGGCCACTGGGAATGGATTTTCGAAGAAAACACATTCAACTGGTCAGATGAATGTGTTCGTCTGCTCCACATCGATACGAATGTCAGACACCTCGAATCATTTTTAAATTGTATCCATGACGATGATCGGTGCGCTGTGGCTGCAGCCATGGACAGAGCACGTTCAGAGGCTGGAAAATTCGCGATAGAATTTCGTACCATCTCAGACAACGAAGAAGACCTTCGTATTATGCACGTAGAGGCCGAGTGCGCCTCGAACGGTAATATGCTCGGCACCATACAGGACATCACGGAACGTACAAAAGCCGAAGATCAGATACACCGGCTGGCGTATTTTGATCTGGTCACCGGTCTGCCGAACCGCGCACAACTCAACGATATGATATCGGTCACACTGACACACGCACGCGAGAATAATTCTCGATTCGCGGTGTTGTTTCTTGATCTTGATCATTTCAAAAAAGTAAACGATACCCTGGGACACAACGCCGGCGATACTTTGCTGCGCAATGTATCCACACGACTGAAACAAGCGGTAAAGCCCTCTGAGAACTCTCATCTAAATGTAGGATCAGACAGAATCAGCAGGCGCGAAACTATCGCGAGGCTGGGTGGTGATGAGTTTGTCGTGTTGTTGAGCTCGATAGATCGGATAGAGGATGCAGCAATCGCCGCCAACCGTATCTGCAAGGCGCTCTCTCGCAGCTTTACCATCGAAGATACCGAAGTTCGCGTAACCACGACTATCGGAATCAGTGTATACCCGGCAGACGGCGACAGCGCTGATCAGCTACTGAAGCATGCTGATGTCGCGATGTATCATGCCAAGGAACAGGGCCGCAACGGTTATCAGTTCTATTCACAAAGCATTCACCAGCTTGCGCTCGAACGCTTTTCTCTGGAGCGTGATCTACGCACCGCCCTGGATAATAACGGCTTTCACCTGGAATACCAGCCGAAGGTTGCGCTGAAAGATCAGCGTCTGACCGGTGTGGAAGCGCTGGTCAGGTGGGATCATCCTCAAAGAGGTAAAGTCAGCCCCGCCGACTTCATCCCACTGGCGGAGGAGACAGGTCTCATTGTACCGCTGGGAGAATGGGTACTGCGTGCAGCATGTGAGCAGATGATGCTATGGATCAACGAAGGCATTGAACCATTTATCATGGCTGTGAACTGTTCTGCCATACAGTTAATGCGAACAGACATCGCCAAAGTAATTACCCTGGCGCTTGAAAACACGGGATTGAATCCAGCCTATCTGGAAATCGAGCTGACTGAAAGCCTGTTAATGCAGGATGTGGAAGAGGGAATTGTAATACTGCAGGCACTGAAAGACCTCGGTGTACACGTGTCCATTGACGACTTCGGCACCGGGTTTTCCTCACTGAGCTACCTGAAAAGGCTGCCGGTAGACAAGCTCAAGATCGATCAGTCCTTTATCAAGGACTTGACGACAGACCCCGGGGATGCAGCCATTGTCACCTCAATGATTACGCTGGCGCACAACCTCGATCTAACCGTTGTCGCCGAAGGTGTCGAAGATGCCCAGCAACTGGGCTACCTCAAAGCCGAGCGTTGTGACGAGATTCAGGGCTACCTGATAAGCCGTCCTTTGAGTCCTGATAACTTCACCCGTTGGGTAGAAGAGCAATATGGCATAGAGGCACTGAAAAAAGCCGCCTGAATACTGCTGCAACCTCCCGGTCCGTCGGGGTTCTACTGTTACAGCACCAATCAGTTTCAGCCAGTATTTGTTCCTCAAACGCTTTTGCGTTCGGCTTGATCCTCGTCTGAGCAATCTGTAAAAGCAGCCGAAACGTAACACTGCTTTATTGACTTCTGTAACCGACGTTTTTACCCTGAGAGTCGGGTACCACCCGCACCATTATCCCCCCCTATTAATCGATCCCAAAAGGTTATCGATATGCTCAAAACCTACATGGACTGGCTGATCAAATTCAGATGGATCGCCCTGACTATCACGCTGGTCATCGTTGGCTTTCTGTCGTCTGGCGGCAGGTTTCTCAGCTTCACCAATGATTATCAGGTGTTCTTCGGCGAAAACAATCCACAACTCGCTGCGTTCAACGATCTCCAGGACACCTACGCTAAAAACGACAATGTACTGATCATGCTCGAACCTGCTGATCAGAATGTCTTCAGTAACGATACCTTGCAGGCTGTTGCCACCCTCACTGAGATGGCATGGCAGACGCCCTACTCCACCCGCGTCGACTCCCTGACGAACTTCCAGTACACGTACGCTGAAGACGATGATCTGATTGTTGAAGATTTGATTGAAGACCCGACAGCGTTGTCAGCCGAAGATCTTGTCACCATCAAAGAAATTGCGCTTAAACAACCACTGCTGGTCAACCGGTTACTGTCGCCGGAAACTCATGTCACCGGCATCAATATCAACTTTGAACTACCTAACATCAACCCTGATGCAGAGACAAAAGAAATAATTGATTTTGTCGAGTCGAAACTTGCCGAAATCGAACAGTCCCACCCGGATATAAGAACTTATAAGACGGGTGTGGTGGCTATGAACAAGGCATTTCCGGAAGCCTCCTTTAATGATATGCAAACGCTTATTCCCGCGGCATTTCTAATTATTCTGACCGGCTTTCTACTATTTACCCGTAGCCTCTGGGGCACACTGGGTTCATTGCTGGTAATGATCATGTCAATTATGGCTGCGATGGGCACAGCAGGCTGGGCAGGTATAGTACTGACCCCTCCGTCGGCATCCGCACCCACGCTCATATTGACACTCGCAGTGGCCGACTGCGTTCATTTTCTGGTGACGTTCTTCCAACAAATGCGTACCGGGCAGGATAAAAACACTGCAATCAAAGAAAGTATCAGGGTCAACTTCAACCCCATCTTTCTCACTTCAGTGACAACTGCCATCGGATTCCTGAGCATGAATTTCAGCGACTCCCCGCCCTTCCATGATCTGGGCACCATTACCGCCATCGGCGTGATCTACGCTTTTCTGCTGGCGGTATTTTTCCTGCCAGCGCTAATGGCAGTACTGCCGGTGAAAGCAAGCGTCAAACAACAAAAACAATCCAAATCAATGGAGCATCTGGCCAACTTTGTGATTGACAAGCGCCGGATATTACTGCCTTTACTCGGGGTACTGGTGGTTTCGATGATCGCAATGATTCCGCGCAATGAACTCAACGACGTTTTCGTTAATTACTTCGATGAGACAATCCCGTTCAGGACAGAAACCGATCACATCAGTGAACAACTCACCGGTATGTATTTCGTCGATTACTCGATAGATTCGACACAGTCCAGTGGCATAAATGAGCCGGACTATCTGCAGCAACTTGAACAGTTTGAACAATGGCTTACGCTACAGCCTGAAGTTAAGCATGTTAACGCCATGGCTGAGACCTTCAGACGGCTGAATAAAAATATGCATGCAGACGATGATGACTACTACCGTCTGCCGGAACAACGCGACCTGGCAGCGCAGTACCTATTAATGTACGAGATGTCACTACCCTATGGCCTCGATCTTAACAATCAAATCAACGTCGACAAGTCCGCAACCCGTCTCACCGCCACACTTGAAACCCTGTCAACGACACAAGTGATGGCATTTGAACAGAAAGTAGCAGACTGGATGCAGACCAACACGCCTGACCTCGCGACAGCGGGCTCAAGCCCCACCATCATGTTTTCCCACATTGCCAAAAGAAATATCATTAGCATGCTCGGTGGTACCACGCTGGCACTGATTCTGATATCCGGCATTCTTATGGTATCACTGCGCTCGGTAAAATTCGGATTACTCAGTCTGATCCCGAATCTGGTACCCGCGGGTGTCGCATTCGGCGTGTGGGCACTTTTTGTCGGTCAGGTGGGACTTGCAGTATCAGTGGTGGCAGCGATGACACTGGGTATTGTGGTGGATGATACGATTCATTTTTTAAGTAAATATCTGCGCGCGAGACGCGAACGAGGTATGAACCCGCCCGACGCCATCCGCTATGCGTTTAATACCGTCGGTGTTGCCCTGCTGATCACAACCATCATACTTACTGCCGGGTTCCTTATCATTGCGCAATCCAACTTTCAGCTGAACGCCCATATGGGATTATTGACGGCAATTACCATCTGCATCGCACTATTGATTGATTTTCTTTTGTTACCACCTTTACTGATGCTGGTAGACAAAGACAAAAAAGAACAGCCGGAAACGACAGACGCTATACCGGCAACATAGATCCACAACAACATTTGACATAACAGCACTACACCATAGTGCACTGACCATTACATTTACTCAGCGCTCGTAAATTACCGCTGGTAACTCAAAGGGATTCAACACCATGAAGATTAAATTCCTGGCCTTACTGACACTGACCTGGGCGTCAGTGACGGGAGCGCAAACACCGCAGGAGCAAGGTCTGGCCATTGCGATGGAAGCTGATGCCCGGGATATCGGGTTTATTGACAGCTCTGCCAATATGAAGATGACGTTGCGCAATCGCGCAGGCAAAGAGAGCATCCGCAATGTCCGGGTCAAAACACTGGAGGTGAGCGGCGACGGCGACAAGAGCCTGTCGATCTTTGATGAACCGGCAGATGTCAAAGGCACCGCCAGCCTGACCTGGTCACATTCCGACAAACCCGATGAACAATGGCTTTACCTGCCGGCACTGAAACGCGTCAAACGGATATCTTCGAAGAATAAATCCGGGCCATTTATGGGAAGCGAATTTGCGTTTGAAGATATCGGTTCACAGGAAGTAGACAAATACACTTATCAATATCTACGTGACGAGCAGCTCGACGGGGTGGACACGTTTGTTCTCGACCGTTTCCCTGTAGACAAGAACAGTGGCTATACAAGACAAACCGTGTGGATGGAAAAAGATCGATACATTGCACTCAAAGTCGATTACTACGACCGCAAAAATTCTTTGCTGAAAACACTCACAGCATCGGATTTTCAGTTATACGTTGACAAATACTGGCGCGCTTCAACACTGGAGATGATCAATCATCAATCCGGCAAGTCCACACGGCTTGACTTTGAAGGGTATCAGTTCAAAACCGGTTTAAAAGATTCTGACTTTCAGAAAAATGCACTGAAGCGTCTGAGATAAGTCATGTGCCTCTTCTCACTTCAATGCAAAGCAACGGCATCCGCGCTACTCATTTTCAGCTTCGCATTGAGTCCACAGTTATCACACTCAGGAGACATCAGAGGAAATGTCTCAATCGAAGGCACCTATTTTACGTCTGATGACGGAAGCCCGGATAGCTGGCAAGCCGGAAGCTCAGTCGCCGCTGACTTTGAGTTGTATCAGCAAATAGCAGATAACGTCAGCCTGTCTATACGACCTTTTCTTCGCATCGATCAGCACGACAGTGAACGCACCCACGCAGACTTGCGCGAATTTGTACTCACCACCAACGGTGACACATGGGAGTTTAGCGGTGGGCTGAATCAGGTTTTCTGGGGGGTGACCGAGTCACGAAACCCGGTTGACGTTATCAATCAGATAGACAATCTGGAAAGCGTCGACGGCTCGGATAAGCTCGGCCAACTGATGCTCAGCTTCAAGTGGTTCAGTGACTACGGTGACTTTGAGACGTTTGTCATGCCTCATTTTCGCGAACGTGCTTTCGCCGGTGCTGATGGACGCCCTTCAACGGGATTTACGGTCAGTCCCGACGCGCAGTTCGAATCGGCCAGAGGAGATAGACATATAGATACTGCTTTGCGGTGGTCGCGCAGTTTTGACAGCTGGGATTTAGGCCTTCATTTTTTTGATGGAACCGCAAGGGATCCCGCATTGATACCACAGAGCCAGACACAACTCACTCCCAGATACCAGCAAATGAGACAGTACGGGGTTGATGCGCTGGGGATCTTCGGTGATATGAATCTAAAGCTCGAATGGATACAGAGAAACGGCAGTGAATTCAAAAACCATAGCGAAGCCGTGACAGGTTTTGAATATACCTATGTGGGTCTGTTATCCCCACTACAGGACAACGACATTCTGCCTGTGGAATGGTGCAACAACGAGAGCATCAATCCGATAAAAATGTTGCTATGCAATGATCGTATGGATATGGGCGTGGTGTTCGAATATCTCTGGGATGAGCGTGGAGAACAGGCAACCCAGATTTTTCAGAACGACATACTGGCAGGGCTTCGATTCGCATTTAATGACGAGCGCTCAAGCGACGCTTTATTCGGGATAATCAGCGACCTTGATTACGACTCGACCACCCTGTCGCTGGAGGCCAGCACCCGTATCGCAGATTCATTTCGACTCACCGCGGAAATGCG
>JAHDHK010000261.1 GCA_020631335.1 Chromatiales bacterium | reverse complement strand
CAGTGATGCCTGATGTGCCGAAGGTGATGTACCGCCCACGCAATCTTCTACCACTCGCACATAGTAGTCGTGCTGGTGTGCATCGGCGAAAGTATAGTGCACGCAAACGTCTGTCATGCCGCCTATCAATAGTAAAGTTTGTGCTTTCAAACCTTTAAGCAGGATTTCAAGTTCAGTACCGAAAAAGCAGGAATACCGTCGTTTATGAATGAAATAGTCGGTGTCGAGCATATTCATTTCCTCTGCGGCCACGGGTGTTCCCGGTTCTCCTTCCATACAATGGATGTCTTCGGTGCCATCGAGTTCACGCCCGTAGTCTATTTGGTTACGACGGTGAATCTCCTGAAAGAATATGACCGGAGTATCGGTGTCGTGAGCGGCGTCAACTATTTTTCTGGCGCGTTGCATGTTTTCAGCATAGCCGGGCATAACCGGAATGCCCGCTTTGTAGTCCATAAAGGCTGATTTTTGAATGTCGATAACAATCAATACGGTGTTGCCAACAAGCATCGGTTGTTTTGCCATTGTAGTGTCTTGGTCCTGTTAAATTTGTGGTTGTTGGTAGCAGCCGGAAAAATTCCGGATTGCAACCGTCCATCATTCAAGCATCGTTTATCTGCGAGCCTGATCTGCGCCCATCAGTCCGGGAAGATCACCGAACCGTGCTATCAAACCAAATACCAGTATGGAGGCTGCAATAAAGGTAATTGCACCGACTGCCATCGTTGGTGTGAAACCGTTTCTTAGTGAGTTGAATATTTGAAGTGTGACTGTCGAGTATGCTGATGCCGATACGAAAAACATCACAATGAATTCGTTGAAGCTTAAAATCAGTGTAAAGAAGAAGCCCGATACGGTATAAGGTAAAGTCAACGGCAGTATCACAGTACGCAAAGTGACCGCTTCAGTGGCTCCCATGGTGTGTGCCGCATCGATGTGGGATTTATCAATGGATTGCAAACCGATTGAAATAGTGGCTACCGGTAGCGCAACCAGCAATAGGGCATGGCTGACTATTCCCGCAAAAATAGTCCCGAGCAGATCTGCAAAAGCCCACATAAATCCCAGCCCCACACCGAATACAATTGGAGGCAGCGCGAAAGGCATGCTGGTAATGGTTGCCATGGTCTTTGACCACCTGCTGTTGTAACGCCACAACCACCACGCGACAGGCCAGGCAATCAATACCGCGACTGCAGCACTGGCAAAGGCTATGAAAATAGAATGCATCAGTGCATTTTTCCATACCGGCTCTGTGAGGAAAAATTCACCGAAGCGGGCAAGGGTAGGGTCTTGTGGTGGAAACAGCATGCTGCGGCCGCCATTCAGGGCAGCTGCGCAGACCACAATAATCGGCAATGCCACCATGGTGGCTGCACTGGCCATCATCAGTGTTTGCAGACCTGCTTTTAGTATTTTCATTGCAGTGCCTCGGTTCGGCGTCCGATCATCCAGACGATAAGCAGGACAAGTACTGCAGTTATCAATAACACGATAGCTTGCGCTGCACCGAAAGGCGCATTCATGGTAGCACCACGTACAGAATCGTAAACTGAAACTGCAAGTGTCTGTCGCGAAGGATGAGCAAAAACAGTAATGGCAACATAAGAACCTAACAGGAACACAAACAATATAAGTGTGGTGCCAATAACTGGTAAGCGCACTGAAGGTAATACCACCGTTCGTAGCACAGTAAGCGGTGGAGCGCCCATGGTGCGGGCGGCTTCAAGCATGGAGTTATCGATTCTGGCAAGAGCGGGGTACAGTAAAATGACTGCATACGGCCAGACGAGATAGCTCATCGTAACAATCGTGGCAAAATCAGTTGGTTTGAAACGAACATTACGGGGATTCGCCAGGCCCCATTCGCGAAGTACTTCAAACCAGCCGCTGGTTTTTAACCAGTCGGTCAGACCTGTTTCCTTGAACACCATCGGCAAGCCGGAACGATTGGATAGCAGAATATCCCATCCCATCACCACGAACACCTCGGACAATGAAACTGCAGATAGTAAAAATACTAGCCAAAGTGTTTGCGACCTGCGTGACTGGCGTGACATCACATAGGCAAACGGGAAAGCGGTGGCAACCGCCAGCACAGACGCTATGATGGCGTAGTAGAAAGAGAACCATAGCCGCCGTATATAAAGCGTTGTGCGAGTATCCGGCCAGTCAGCACCAACGAAAAATCGCAGATAATTTGAATGATCGAATGACCATCGCCATGCAGCTCCCTCTATTTTTTCGCCAAAGCTGATTGCAATAACCAGTAAAAAAGGAATGATGCAAAAACTCACGACGACGACACAGAATATTGTATTTGCCAGTGGGAGGCGTCGTTGGGGAGGTGCTAATCCAGGTGGTGGTGTGGTACTGCTTTCTACCCCGACCGTGGTAGTCATGCTGCGAGTGCAGGGAAGGTTTTTATTGAGTCAGCGGGTAGTTGCACGAGAATCTGCTGACCCTTGGTAATCGGGCTATTCCCTTGTAAATTTGGCTTTTCGATTATTAGCGGACCGATGTCTGTTGTCAGGTGATATTCGAACAATGAGCCGACATTGCGGACGTAGGTGACTTCACCCCGCATGGTATTTTCGCCGGTATTGTCTACGATACGGCAGCGCTCAGGCCTGCTGAACAGGGTGACTGACGAGCCATCGATAAAGCCCGGTTTATCTGCGGTGGCAAGCTCATTGTTACCGACAATCACAGTGCCACGGCGAATAATACCGTTAATGAAGTTTGCCTTGCCAATGAAAGAGGCAACAAAAAGACTGGCCGGGTTGTTGTAGATCTCGTCCGGAGTACCTACTTGCTCGACCTGCCCTTTTTTCATTACAACAATGCGATCCGCCATAGTCATAGCTTCACGCTGATCATGGGTGACAACGATGGTAGTGATACCCAGCCGCTGCTGTAAAAGGCGCAGTTCTACCTGCATTTCTTCCCGCAGCTTTGCATCCAGTGCTGACATTGGTTCGTCCAGCAAAAAGATGCTTGGTTGCTGAGCGAGGGCGCGGGCTATGGCCACCCGTTGCCTTTGGCCCCCGGACAGTTCTCCGATTCGTCGCTTGCCGAATTGCGGCATTTGCACCAAGTCCAACAGTTCTTGTGCGCGTTGTTCGCGTTGTTCCTTGCCTACACCGTTGATTTTAAGCGAATAACCAACGTTGTCAGTGACTGTCAAATGGGGGAACAAAGCAAATGACTGAAACACCATGCCGAACCGGCGGATATGCGCCGGCTGATCGGTGATGTTCTGTCCGTCTAACAGTATTCTACCTCCGGACGGTGTTTCGAGTCCGGCGATCATACGGATAAGCGTAGTTTTTCCACAGCCGGACGGTCCAAGCAGGGCCGTCAGCTCGCCGTCGTTAAACTCAAGATCGGTGGGCGACACCGCTGTGTCGTTTCCAAATTGCTTATTAATCTGCTGCAGCGAAACACCCGGCATTACTTTTAACCGGCGGCGAGCATGTTGTCCCAGGTTTCTTTTATGAAGGTTTCTTTATCGAGGTAAGCCTCGTAAGCCGGTTGAATAGCCGGTGTGCCCGATACGGATGCAAACTCATCATCAGTTAAATCGGTTTTGGATTGCTCCAGTAATGGGGCCGTACCGATCATGCGGCTCATCAGTGCCTGTGTGGAGGGTTCGGAAGAAAAGGCAATAAATTCCATTGCCTCTGCAGACTTTTCCGACAAACTTGACAAGCACCACGAGCCGTAACCTTGTGGGTTTCCTTCTTTAGGAAACACTGACTTTATCGGAAAACCATCAGCTGCCATCAGTGAAGCGACATCATGGTAATACATTCCACCGATCACATCGCCGTTTTTCATGCCTTGTTCCATCTGACTTTCACCTGACCACCATAGCGTGACGTTCGGTTTAAGTTCCGCCGCCTTTTCTACCAGAGCGACAATGCCGTCTTCAGTATCAAAAGTTTTTGCGCCGTCGAAGAAGGTTGCGGCGACAATGTCGAGCAAATTTGAGTTGAAGTTCCTGGACAATCCAAGGCTCGATTCAAATTGTTCCTGATCCCAGAAATCAGCCCAACTGGCAGGGGCGTCTATTTCATCGGGATTAATCACCATTGAAGTGAACCATGACATTGCACCCACGCCTAGTACGCCTTCGCCACCTTCGAACAAAAAGTAGGGATCGAGGTTCTCTGTGGACGGAATTTTGGCAACATCAATCGATGACAACAGACCACCGATTCTTGATGCTTTGATCATGGTGTCGCGCGCGTACAGGGAAAGGTCGGCGGGTACGGATCCGGCACTGGCCGCCTGTTGCATTGTCACCAGCCAGTCTGTTGAGTTTGGTTGAGTGACGCTCTCAACAGCAATGCCTGTGGCTTCTGTGAATGCCGGGTACACATGTTTCTTGAAACTGTCTTCGAAGTAGCCACCGTAAGAGCCGACTTTCAGTGTGCGGTTTTGTGCGATAACAGGAAAGCTGCCAAAGGCAGAGGCTGCGGCGACAGCACCTGCTGTTTTCAGAAAAGTACGCCGGTTTTTTTCGGGGGTTGCGGTGCTCAGTGTTGATGAATCAGATTTGAGGTGAGGCATGGTAGGTTCCTGGCTGCGTGTATGGGAGATCGTAAGCAGGTACCATTTTGCTGAATACTGCTAAAAACACAGCACGGTGATGCATAAATTGCATAATCACTTCCGGAGCAGATAATTAGCCGACACTCTGTCACTTGTTGTGTTGCGCATTCGTCCGTGGCTAAAGCATTTCCGGTTAGGGTTAAAAGTTGGTGTCTTTTTGTATCTCACATTAGCCAAGGTACTGTTTGTATTGTTCTCTTCAGGAATAGTTTCATCACCGTCGGCGGCAGAGGTTACGCACTGATTGATTTTGCGTCTCGCTTGAAGGGGCTTACCTCGGGAATATCGTAGCCAAGCTTTATGTCACCTTTTTCTACTGCGTCGTGCATGTAGCGAAAACCGTTAACGGACATGCGCATCAGGTGTTCGCCGGCAACCATAGGCGGGTATTTATTAATAACCTCGGGGGTGGAGAATTTTTGCAGAGGCTTCACCACGCTATGGTAGTCAAGTCCGAAGAACAGCGGGAATGAATAGCGTTCTTTTCCGGTGTTAACTACGCGATGCTGCGTTGCTTTGAACTTCCCGCCTGACCAGGTTTCGAATATGTCCCCGATATTAACAATAAAAGTTCCGGGAATGGGCGGGGCTTCAACCCAGTAGTCATCTGCATTCATTACCTGAAGCCCCGGTGCTCCCTGCAGCAGTATGGTGAATGCTTCGAAGTCCGAGTGGGAGCCAATACCTACGGCTGTTTCTGTCGGTGGGTCGTTATTTTCCAGGTAGCGCAGCATTCGTAGTTGCGAAGTGGGATATTTTATATATTTCCTTAATTGCTGATTGTCGACGCCCAGTGCGAGTGCCAGTGCATCCAGTAGCTTCAGCCCCAGATCGAAAACTGCAGTGTAGTATTCGGATACTGTGTTTTTCCAGCCGGGCAGATCCGGCCATACATTGGGTCCGGTCATTCGCCAACCCGCTAGATAGTCGGGGTGGTCGTCCGGTGCTTCATAGGAAAGATCCCACGCCTCGTGATAGTTAATCTTCTCAGGAAAGTCACTGCCAATCTCTTCGAATGGTACGTAGCCTCGATGATTGGTGGTAAAGCCGCACCAGTACTTCATCTTGAATGTTCGGGGCATACTGTGGAATTGCTGTGATGCAGCGAACATAGCATTTGTCAGGGATTCAGGTATACGGTGCCCTGTGATGTAGAAAAAACCGGTCGTTCGCGCTGCTTCATCCAGTGCCTGAGCTACACTGGATTCATCACCCGAAAATAGCCCGTCGAGATCGATAACCGGAAGGGTGGCTTCCTCAAGTGTCAAAGCGGCGGTGGCCGGATTTTGTGCGTTCACGTCGTACCTGTTAGTCAATTACTCCAGACGGATTATCATCCAATGGTCGGGCGAAAGCAGTGTTATTAGTGCACCGAGGCGATGCAATAATATTGGCACTGCTGTTTGCGCTGCCGTGGTATTTTTCAACGGTTTTCCCTGGGTGTTTCAAGTACGGTTGAACGCAGGTGAGATTACTTCAGATATACGTTAGCCAGAATTCCCTTTGTTCTGTACCGACGTGGTAGAACGATTTGTCCCACTCGTGACGTTTCTGGCGCAGAAACACGTCTTTGTAAAATGCTCCAAAAGCAGCTTCACTGATCGGATCGGATTCGAATGCTTCCAATGCGTGTAGCAGTGTGGGCGGTAATGTGTCGATACCCTTTGCCCTGAGCTGACTGCGATCAAGTTGATACAAATCGGTATTGAAAGGTTCACCCGGGTCGATTTTGTTCTCGATACCTTCGAGCCCGGCCGCCAGTTGTATTGCCGCTGCCAGATATGGGTTAACGGCCATATCCACAGCCCGGTTTTCGACGCAGGCCCGATTCATCGGCAACCTGAACATGCTTGAGCGGTTATTGTTGCCATAGGTTTGAAGTACAGGTGCCCAGGAGAAATCTGCCAGCTCACCCTGTGCAATCAACCCCTGATAGCTATTATAAGTTGAACAGGTGACTGCGGTTATAGCGCCGGCATGACGCAACATGCCACCAACAAAATAGTACGCGGCATCGGATGCGTCGATACCGTATTTTTCAGCCATTTTACCTGTGTCGGCACCGGTATTACGTTCAAAAATGTTGTCGTTGCTGTCGATTTGACGCAGCGACATATTAAAGTGGGCTCCGGAACGGAAATCGTGTGAAAACGGCTTGGGCATAAAGGTGGCGACTGCGCCGATAGAATGTGCGACTTGTTTGACCATATGTCGAAAAAATATGAAGCGATCCGCCATTTGGACCGCATCGGTATATCCAAAGTCGAACTCATGCTGACCCTGTCCACATTCCTGATCATAGGAATACAGACCCCAGTCCAGTTCGTTCAGGTAATGGCTGAAGGGTGTCAGAAATTCTGCAGAGCGATGCGTCAGTTCCACATCGTAACAGGCGTTCGGGCCGTTATAGGCGGTGTTGGTAATTGGTGTCAGCTCGCCTGTTTCATCGTGCTTCTTGAATACATAAAACTCCGGCTCGATGCCCAGTTGCATAGCAAGCCCCATCGCGCCTGCCTTTTCACAGACATCGATCAGTAAATTTCGCGGATCGCCCCGATAGGGTTGCTGGTGGTAAAACAGTCGAGACGACATCCACGCGCTGGAGTTGTCCCATGGATACACTATCAGACTGTCGAGGTCAGGGAGAGTGGCACATTCATCTTCATGCGGCCCGGCCAGTCCTAATCCCTCACAGGCACCAACGGTATACAGTTCAGCGCCTTTGCAGAGCTTTTCAAACGCGGCGATGGGTGTTGCTTTCGCCTTTGGGATTCCATGTACATCTACAAACACTGCCATGACCTGCTTAACACCCTTTGCTCGCAGCTCCTGACCAACGCTGGAAATTCTCGTCTCGTCGAATGGATACTCCGGGGGCACCGGAAGATTGCTAATGGATGAGCCTGTTGTAGTGACCGACATGATTTGTCCTTATACTTTTTAGATGTAGAAGATACACTAGAATCGCTTTGTTCACCTACAAGCTGCGATATGGGAAACGTATGAATTTCCGCAATAGAAAAGTCAGCCGGCGCTCGTTTGTTTCGATGAGTGTCAACGGTGCAATATGGCTTGCAGGTTGTTCCGGTACGGGTAGCGTAACAGGTGTCGATAAAGGCAGTGAGGATGTGATTATTATCGGCGCAGGGCCTGCAGGTATGACTGCAGCGCATTTGTTACAACAGGAAGGTGTTAATTACAGAGTACTTGAAGCTGCAGGGGTAGCAGGAGGGCGGGTGAAGCACAATCTCGGCTTCGCTGATTTTCCCGTGCCTTTGGGTGGTGAGTGGGTGCACACCGGTGAAGAGATTCTTCAGGAAATTGTCAATGACCCCTCTGTCCATGTATCCACCGAATTGATCGCCTATGATGAAAGGGCGCAATACGGTTACTTTGATAAAACGCGGATTCAAATCCCAAGTGCAACAGTAGGTTGTACCCCGAACGCTACCTGATT
>JAHDHK010000260.1:5618-8139 GCA_020631335.1 Chromatiales bacterium | reverse complement strand
GTGGCCGATTTGGCAAGCTCCGCCATGCGCTTTTCTATTGCCCCCAGATCGTCCGGCGTAAAAGGCCTTTCAAACGCGAAGTCGTAATAGAAACCATCCTCAATTACCGGCCCGATGGTTACCTGAGCCGATGGGAAAAGTTGTTTCACTGCCTGCGCCATCAGATGCGCCGTGGAATGCCTGATCAAATGCAGACCTTCATCATCACGCGACGTGACAATCGCGATACTGGCGTCTGACTCAACCGCGGTAGACGAATCCACCAGTGTGTCGTTTATTTTTCCGGCAAGCGTCGCCTTCGCCAGGCCAGGTCCGATATCGGCGGCAATATCAGCAATAGAAACAGCGTGATCGAACTTTCGCTCGCTGCCATCGGGAAGAGTAATAGTAGGCATGAGTGTTATCCTTCAGTGGTGACCCATACGAGAGGCCACTTGAGTGGTAAGAGGAGACAAAAAAGCGGTAGGCAGGACACGTGGATTATAGCCTCGCCTCTTCCGCAACTTCAATACGGTACTGCAAGAATCAGACTAGCGGGATATTAAAAAACGTCATCAGCAACGGGCTGCAAAACCATCCTTCAACGCAGACGCTGTTGACTGTCTATCCGTCAGTTGCTGGCTCAGAGATGAAATGCACTCACATCGGGCACCATACTTTTTCAGTCTCTTGCCTGTCATGGATAAGCGCTCTACCCTGAATCCGACTTTATAACCGCCACTGAGAACACGCAATGGAGGAATACGAAGCACCCTTGCGGCAACAACGATTCGAAATCGAAATAAAGCGCAGCCGCTTTATCACGACTATTGCCTTTGCGGAGAACAAGGTCGACACAAAATCATTTATCACATCAGTGCGTACGGAATTTCCCGACGCGAATCATCATTGCTGGGCTGCGATACGGGGCGCACCGGATGACGATCGTGCGCAGGACCAGCACGATGACGGAGAACCCAGAGGCACTGCAGGCAAGCCGATGTTGAATGTGCTGCGCCATTCAGGGCTGGGTAACATCGTCGTGGTGGTGACAAGATATTTCGGCGGCATCAAGCTCGGTGCAGGTGGACTGGTACGCGCCTACACCCGGGCTGTTTCGGAACCTCTGAAAACCCTGGACACGCAAACGATTCTTCGGCGACAGTCGCTATCCATAGAATTACCCTACTCATCGTTGAGCCCGCTTGAGCACTGGCTGTCATCGATGCAAAGCGAAATATCCGACAAAATCTTTTCGCAGACTGTTCAACTGCAATTGAAGGCGCCTTCTTCAGAGATCGCTTTCCTAAAAGCAAGGGTCACCGAGTTACGAGGCAAGATTACCGATGGCGAATAGTCGGGCCCGGTACATCTTTGTACAAAAAGAGGTTTATAAAAACAACTTACGAGTGGCTTTGGAAGAATCCCCACGCGTAAGTAATACTGCTTTCCCGCAGCAATGCTCGCTCATGCATCAAGTGTTGTGACACAAATTGCGCACAGAATGACTTTTGCAACTCTCAGCCAACGTCTACTGCAGCCGCGGACAGTGTTCGCGTCACAGTCGCATGAAGTCCAGCCCCGGCCTTGTATAATCGCCGTGACTTGCATAAATGCCGTGAAACGTATCGATGCCACGAAAACACTGTGGCTTCGCCGGACAGTTCTTTTGACTGAAGATACTCAACTTGACGCCAGAACCCGATAGTGACTCAACCCGTGGATGATCTCGCTGCATGGCTGGCCGGTCAGGGACTGGAGCAATACCTATCGGTCTTTATCGACAACGATATATCAATCGATCTTCTCGAAGAACTCGATCAGGAGGACCTGCGTGAACTAGGGCTGTCGCTCGGCCATCGGAAAAAATTTCTCAAAGCTGTACGCCAGCTCACCGACACAACCGAAAAACCCGCCACACCAGTGCCACCGAGCACAGGCAACAACTCGCATTCAGAGCGGCGACTACTGACACTGGTGTTCTGCGATCTGGTGGATTCCACCGCAATCGGTCGAAAAATAGGTGCGGAGCAGATGCAGGACCTGCTGCGCGACTATCAGGAGCAATGTGTTTCCTCCATCAATCACTTCGGTGGGTACGTTGCCCGGTTTCTCGGTGACGGCATCCTCGCTTACTTCGGCTACCCCAGGGCACATGAGCAGGACGCAGAAAGAGCCGTTCGCGCTGCACTTCAACTCATAGACAACATTCATCGGCTCGACGCACGCCACCAACACACAGATATCAACATTCGCGTGCGCATAGGTATTGCCACCGGTCCGGTCGTCGTAGGTGACATTATCGGAGAAGGCGCATCCACCGAGAGCGCTGTTGTGGGGGATGCAGCGAACATTGCCTCGCGTATCCAGCACCTGGCCCCGGTCAACACCGTGACCGTATCATCGACTACCCACAAGCTCTGTCGGGGCGCATTTCATTTCGCAGATCATGGCGCGCACACCGTTAAAGGACTCTCAGACCCAATCCAGGTGTGGAGAGTAATCGCAGAACAAGAGCACATCAGTCGATTCCGCGCTACCC
>JAHDHK010000260.1:0-5608 GCA_020631335.1 Chromatiales bacterium | reverse complement strand
GGTATTGCAGGCTCGCTGGCAGGCGGCCCGGCAGGGTGAAGGACACATCGTTGAAATCAAAGGCGAAGCAGGCATAGGTAAATCCCATTTACTCGAAGCGTTTCTAACCAGCAACAACATTGAAGAGGCTGACACGTTGTTTTTTCAGTGCTCTCCTTATCACACAGGGTCGGTGCTGCAACCGGTACTTGAACACCTGCGGCGTGAAATAACATCTGGTGGTTCACCGGTTAACGAGGCATCACTCACTGATACATTCAGCAGCATTGCCACACATAAACCCGAAACCGTTCATTACTTTGCCAGACAACTATCCATAGACACTGCCAACCGCGATCACTTTGAAAACGTACTCCCACAGACACTTAAGCAGCATGCCTTTACCGGGTGGATTGATAGAGTGCTGTTACGTCAGTCAGCAACGGTAGTCATCATTGAAGACAGCCATTGGCTTGATGCCACCTCCATAGAACTTTTTACGCAGCTTATTCATCGCGCGCATGATTGCCGTCTATTGCTTTTATTTACTGCCAGGCCCGAGTTCCAGTCTACCTGGATGAATCACCGCAGCCTGTATACCCCCATAATTCTTAACCGGATGCACAATGCGCACGGCAGACAGATCATTAAGCGTGTTGCCGACCCTGTCACCATACCCGAACACCTGACTGACCTCATTCTGGACAAAACAGACGGCGTTCCGTTGTTCGTTGAGGAGTTAACCAAGTCAATTCTCGATAACGGAGTAATAGAAAAAAACACAGCACAACTCTTATCTACCACACTGGATATACCCGATACTCTCCATGACCTGCTAATGTCGCGAATTGACCGGGACCCGTCAGTCAAAACCATATTGCAAATCGGATCTGCCATCGGTCGTGATTTCGCTTTCCAGATTCTGGCATCAGTAGCTATGCAGGAAGAAGCCGAGCTACAACGCTCTATTGATGCGGTCGTAAAATCAGAAGTCGTTTTTGAATCCGGTATGCTTCCAGCTTCAATTTACACATTTCGACATGCCTTAATCCAGGACGCAGCCTACCAAAGCCTGCTGGGGAAAAACCGCCGTTCACTACACGCAAAGATTGCTGAAGCACTCGAAAGCCAGACGCAACAAGATGCGTCTGACGAATTGCTGGCGTACCATTGGTCGAAGTCGGGCAACCCCGACAACGCGGTCAAGTACTGGCACAACGCCGCCCGCTATGCGACTTCAATCTGGTCTAACGGTGAAGCGGTTAAGCGTTATCAACATGCACTGTCCGAACTGACCAAAACCGAATCATCCGAAAAACGACAGCGGCTCGAACTCCTTCTGCTGCTCGAGCTCGGCGATGCACTGAGGGCAGTCAGCGGCAGCAGCGCGGCAGAAACCATAGCCACTTTCAAACGTGCTACACAGCTGTGCAGAAAAACAAATGATATCAGCCTTTTTGTGCGTGCCGCCTATGGAGAATTTACTGCCTACTTTACCTCCGCACAATTGACCACTGCCAGGTCAGTTGCCGAAGGCTTGTTATCTCGCGCTGAAATTGAAAACCATACAACCGGTATTGTGGCCGGGCATCAGGCCATCGGAATGCATGAGTTCGCCACCGGAAACTTTGACGCTGCCAGCCGTCAGTTGCAGATGGCATTGTCACACAAAGACGGATTCATCAGTGAATTCGACATCCAGTATCCGGTCCTCAGCCAGAACTACTTGTCCTGGACCCTGTATTTAACCGGCAACAAAAATGAAGCGCTGTCTCTGGCGGATCAGGCCATAGTCGATTCAGAAAAAGTGTCTACCTATAACCGGGCGCTCGCAATGGCCAATGCATGCTACCTGCATCAGTTCGGTGGCGATCTACCCGCTCTGTGTACACTCGTCACTGAGCTTAAAACCTATGCAACCGATAAAGGTTTTCCAGTCTGGTTCGCCGTTGCGGAGTTCTTTGACTGCTGGCAGAGCTGCCAGAGCGATCAATCAGAAACCGCGCTTAATCAACTGGAAAAAGCATTGGAATTCTGGGGTGAAGATGAAATAGAAATCCCCTATTTCAAATCGATTGTGGCTGAAACATTTCTGTCTACTGTCAAACATGCGCGAGCAATTGAACTACGCCGCGAAGCCACGCAATTGATGGATGAAACAGGTGAAATCTGGTATCGAAAATGGCAGCAATCTCATTAACACAATGCCCTTCAAAACAACGAACCACCTCACCTGCCATCAGACGAGTTTACTTGTCAGAACTCGACACACTTTGAGTTCGCTGGCTTGAGTTTGCCAGACTGGATTCCCGCAGTGCCAGAAACACTGCCCCACCCACGATGATACAGGCACCCAGTATGCCGATAGCATCCGGAGCATCACCGAATACAATGTAATCAAGCACACCGGCAAACAGTAGCGTGGAATACATAAAAGGCACAACATAGCTTGCCTCTCCATCACGCATACTGGTCAGAAAAAACACTTGCGCCGCCGCCATTGTCAACCCGACTCCGGCAAGCAGCAGCCACTGCATCAGGTTGGGTACCTGCCACACGAATACAGCAGCAGTCATCGCTATCAGCAGGCCAATGGTGTTATTGATCACCAGAATCTGAAGGCGTGATTCAAGCGCAGTCAGTTTTTTGATCAAAGTGCTCTCAATAGCACTGGTAAATGCAGCACCGAGTGCCAGCAATGCCGCCGGTTGAAATGCCGACGTACCGGGCCGCAACAGCACAACCGCTCCGGCTAACATAATGGCAACAGCACTCCACCTGACCACGCCCACTCTCTCGCCCAGAAAAACAATCGCCAATACCAGCGTCACCACCGGCGTCAGAAAACTGATTGCAGTCGCGTCGGCCAGTGCCATTAAAGATCCTGCCCAGAACACCAGTGTCACCGTCGCCCACCCGAACACGCAGCGAACCACATGCAGCCTCCAGTGCACCGGTTGCCAGTTAATCCGTTTCACACAGATAACCGCCATCCACAGCATCCATGCAAAGATGAACCGACCCGCAGTAATCTGAAGCGGATGAATCCCCTGTGCCTGTGCATCAAAATGACCTGCGACGCCTTTGGCCAGAAAGGTAGAAAGCGCAATAAAGACACTCGCCACCACCATCGTGGCTGCAGCACGCTGATTGACATTACGCAAATTCAGAAAAATATCCCGCTGGACTCAGACATTGATGGAACTACCGGGTAGCTACAGGCGCACACCTGCCCCTAAGATGGACTCGATAGAGTCGTGCTCAGCGACAAAATGACCTGTTGAGACTTCCTGCAACTTCGGTATGTAGTGCACGTCGCCACTGGCAAGCTTGCTTGGCATAAATCGAAGTGCTGCTTTTACATCGAGTGGAGAAGGCAATTCTCCCGGTAGTAATAATCGTTTCCGCTGACGCTCAACCTTCGGGTCAGGCACCGGCACGGCAGAGATAAGGGCCTGTGTATAAGGGTGACGAGGCGCCGCACAGATACGATTACTCTCTCCTGACTCGACTATTCTACCCAGGTAAATCACCATGATTCGATCAGAGATATCTCTAACCACCGAAAGATCATGCGAGATAAACAACATAGACATACCAAACTCAGATTGCAGGTCTTTCAATAGATTGACAATCTGCGCCTGTATAGACACGTCAAGTGCCGAGACGGCTTCGTCGCAAATAATCAGCCTGGGCCGATTAATCATTGCACGGGCGATTGCGACACGCTGATTCTGACCACCCGACAGCTCATGCGGATAACGGTTGGCCATTACAGGTGTTAAACCGACCCGTTCCATCATTTCATCAACGAGCGATTGTGATTCGCGACGGGTAAGATCAGGCCGGAAAGTCTTTAACGGCTCCGCAATTGAACCGCCAATCGTCATACGCGGGTCCAGACTGGCCTGTGGGTCCTGAAATACAATCTGCAGATCTTTGCGCGCGTTGACTAAAGACTGACGATCGAGAGATTCAAGATGAGTTCCCAGCCAGCTCACTGACCCGTGCTGATACTTCACCAACTGAATAACCGCTCTGGCCAGCGTCGACTTACCACAACCGGACTCGCCGACAATGCCCAGTGTTTCACCTTCATATAGTTTGAAACTTACACCGTTGACGGCTCGCAGTATTTGTTTACGAGAGAATAATCTGCCCGAAGGTTTCACCGGGAAGTGCACCTGCACATCTTTAGCATCGATCAACAAATGTTGCCGTACGGGTGGTTTTCGTTGATTGCCAGTATCGATACGCGGCATCGTGTCGAGCAAGTGGCGGGTGTACTGGTGCCGCGGCCGGTAGAATATTTCTTCGACTGCGCCGGATTCGACGAACGTCCCGTTGCGCATGACCTGCACCCGGTCGCACAGGCGTGCGACCACGCCCATATCATGAGTAACCAGCGCAATCGCAGTACCGATATGTCGTTGCATCTCCGACATTACCTCCAGCACCTCAGCCTGCACGGTCACATCCAGCGCTGTGGTCGGTTCATCGGCTATAAGTAACTTCGGTTCGCAAAGCATAGCCATTGCAATCATCACGCGTTGGCGCATACCACCGGACAACTCATGCGGGTATTGTCGCAATCGATGCTCAGCTTCGGGAATACGCACACGCTCAAGCCAGTCTAAGCACAGTTGATGCGCCTCTGCACCGCGAAGCTGCCGGTGTACCAGCAACACTTCTTTCATTTGCTGACCGATCCGCATATGGGGGGTCAATGCGCTAAGCGGATCCTGGAAGATCATCCCTATATCATTACCGCGAACTTCATTTAACTGACTCAACGAAGCATTGAGAAACTCCTGCCCCTGAAAGACTGCCGCTCCCTGTGCACTGCCATTAGCTGCAAGTAACCCCATCACGGCCAGAAACAACTGGCTTTTGCCAGACCCGGACTCACCGACAATCCCGACACATTCACCAGCGTTGATATCCAGCGACACACCGTTTACAGCCTCAACGATACCATCGGGTGTCACAAAGCGGACGCTAAGATCCCTGATACTGAACATGGTCAATTAGCGTTCCCTGGGATCCAGTGCATCGCGCAGACCATCACCAATGAAGTACATGGTTATGATTATCGCCACGTAGAAAAACAACGGAAATAATAACTGCCACAGTGTTCCGTAACTCATGGTCCCTGCCCCTTCACTGATCAACGCACCCAGAGAGGTATACGGCTCTGAAATACCCAGCCCCAGAAACGATATAAAACTCTCTGCCAGTATCATCTCAGGCACCATGATCGACGCATAAACAATTACCACGCCAAGCAGATTGGGCAGAATATGCCTTAGTATAATCATCGGCTCAGAGACACCACCGGCGCGCGCCGCTTCGATAAACTCTCGGTTTTTAAGCGCCAGAGTTTGTGCACGAACAATACGTGACATCGTCAGCCACGATACCGCACCAAGCGCGATAAACAACGACACAAAAGACCTGCCCGCCACAACCAGAATCAGAATAATCACAAGAGTCGCCGGTATTGCCATCAACACATCAACCGCACGCATCATCATACCGTCCAGACGACCGCCAAAATAGCCGGCAACCACCCCGCCCCCTACGTCAACATAGTTGCCTCCTAAATCCGGAATTTATTCCAGGGCACACA
>JAHDHK010000259.1 GCA_020631335.1 Chromatiales bacterium | reverse complement strand
TCACAGGCAGACAACATAACACTGAAATACACGCAGATCAGCTGGAGGTGGATTGGCTGACTATGTCTGCTTCGGTGAGCGGAAACATCAAACTTGAAAACAATTACCCTTTAGAAGTCGAGGGTAGCTTTCTCATCGGCAAAGATACCACCTCGAAAACACAGGGAAAAATCGTTCTTGGTGGCGATTTACTCAATACCCAAACCACGATAAATTTCCAAAAACCATTTGTCGCCACCGCCAGTGGTTCAGCTTCACTGCTCAACAGACGCCTGCCACTGGACCTAAATATTCAGTGGACAGGAATTGACCTTCCGGTTCAAAACAACACTCCGATGGCCAGTCTGCGCAACGGTCAGTTCAAACTTGCCGGATTCAAACCGGATTATCATCTAACAGGTAACACCCATATCTATCCAGTGGAGTTGCCGCCAGCCACAGCTTCACTGGAAGGCCATATAAATTTGAAGCAACTTCAGTTTAACCGGCTGACACTGGAGACACTCAACGGCATCATCGAAGCCAGTGGCAGCTTTGATTTTGTTAATGGTTACCAGTGGCAATCACAACTCCTTGCAAAAGAACTCAAGCTACATAAACACTGGTCTTTACCCACGACTGTAATTACCGGTACCACAGAATTCTCAGGGCACAGCAAACAAGGGTTAACCCGTTTAACCTTTAGCGAACTTGATATTACCGGTAAAACCCGAGAGCACCCTTTCACCCTTTCCGGTGCTGTTCAAAAGCAGCACGACGACGCCTGGCATTTTGATAGTCTTAAAATAGAAAGTAGTCGTAACATCGTCAACACCAGCGGTCTGCTGTCTGATCAGTCGAATCTCGAAGTTAATTTTACCCTGAGAGATCCGGGCATGTTCAATCGCTCGCTAAATGGAGATATTTACGGAGACTTCAAAATAACCGGCAATAGAACACAACCGGATATCACCGGGATCGCTCGATCGGGTCAGCTGCTATTCAACAATGGCAGAATACTGGATACAAAGCTCGACATTGCCATCGCGGCCGCTGGCAATGAAACCGGGCATATCACACTCAGCGCTGACCAACTCGATCTGTCTAACACCAAAGCTCAATCGCTTTCGCTTACGATTGGCGGCACACGCAATAAGCACTTAATCTCCGCAGGGTTCAGCACCCCGGCAGTGGAGGTGAACAACACCCGACTGACAGGAACACTGGATACACACTACAACTGGTCGGGTACGCTACTAGACGTTGACAGCGATATAGAAGATGCTCCATTGCAACTGACAAATCCGTTTGATCTAGCCTGGAATCGACAGACTCAATCCCTTGCGATTGATCCTAACTGCTGGTCGGTGAATGGTACACATGCCTGCATTGACAAACCAGCTACGCTCGGTAAAAACGGCACAGTGAGTTTCACACTCAATGGGCTTGAACTCTCAGCATTTGCCGCATTTCTACCTCCCAACATTGAGGCATCGGGATCTCTGTATTCGGTCGGTGATATCAGCTGGGCCGCTTTCGGTAACCCTAAAGCCAACCTGTTCGCTGATATCAGGGATGGCAGCCTGATCGCCAATGTCCCCGCTGCTGCCAAACCGCTTAACGTGAAGCTGGAAAAAGCCAGCCTCAATATCAACTCAACGAATAAACGGATTAGATCGACCGTTAGAATCGACACCGACAAAACAGGGGGCATTGATGCCGTTGTGGATCTTGCGCTTAACCGGGGCATCGGTCGATCGGTCAACCTGCCGATTGAAGGCAAACTTGAGCTGGCCAAAACTGATCTGAGGTTATTAGGAGAAATCTATCCGTCATTTGCGATAGACAGTGGAACTTTCAGGGGCCAGATATCTGCCTCAGGCACATTGAAGTCGCCAGTACTCGACGGCGAGCTACGGGTTACAGATGCCAGCTACAACTCTGCAGAACTCCCACTGCCACTTAATTCGATTAATCTAAACATCGGTTTGAAAGAACACAAAATTGAACTGGATGGCGACGCAAAATCCAATAATCAACCGATCAGTTTTGCAGGTACTTTAAACACAGAAAACGATTCATGGACCGGCAAATTTAATGTACAGGGAGAGAATATCGACTTCCAGCACAGCTATGCCAAGAGCGCTGTTGTGTCGCCGGACATCAATATCACGCTATCCCCCGGCACAACAACGGTTACCGGAGATATCGCGCTTGATAACACATCAATTGAAGTGCCGAAACTGGGCTATGCGGGCGTTCCTTTATCCGACGACATTGTGATTATTGACGCTGTCGCTGATGGCAACACGCAGTCCACTTTACCCCTGGCTCCGGACATCTTTGCAGACGTGAATGTCACATTGGGCGAGCACGTATATTTCAAAGGTTATGGACTCAATGCTGAGCTTTTTGGCGAAGCTAACGTAAAACTGGCACCGCAGAGAATACCTGAGGTACTTGGTGCAGTCAGCGTCAGAAACGGCACCTATAAATCGTACGGACAATCTCTGGCAATTCGCGAAGGAAGCATCAACTTTGTCGGCCCGATTGAAAAAACTGCACTATCAGTAGAAGCGGTTCGAAACGCTGGCAGTGTCACGGCAGGAATACGTATTGAGGGCACTCTGGACAAGCCTGAAACTACGCTTTTTTCAGACCCGCCGATGCCTGAGGAACATATTCTCCCCTATGTGGTGCTCGGCAGACCACTTGAATTCGGTAACGGTGCCGACGACTCCCAACTGATCACAAACGCTGCGCTATTTATGGGCATCACTAATGGACGAAGCCTGACAAAAAGCATTGCGTCAAACCTTGGCATAGATGATTTCACTGTAAACGCCACCGGTACCGGCGAGCAAACACAGGTTCAGTTAAGCGGCCGTATCAACGACCGGCTTCTGGTACGCTACGGACTGGGTGTATTCAATTCTGTGAACACCCTTTTCCTGCGCTACGATCTGGCAGAAAAACTCTATCTCGAAACAACACAGGGACTCGAGCGGGCCGTCGACGTGTTCTATTCTTTCGAATTCGATTAACTGACTGTTACACGGCTTTCTGCTGTTTCAGCGCATCAATTGTATCGTCACTCAGTTGCAATAGATCGCGAAGAATTTCATCGGTATGTTGCCCCACCTCAGGGCCGGCTGTATCTGTACGACCGGGTGTGCCTTGCAACTTTGGATGAATTGCCGGTATGTCAACTTCACGAGTGCCGGCACCTACTTTTTCGAACAATCCGCGCGCATGATAATGTGGATCATTAAACATGTCCTCTACGCTGTAAATCGGGCCACTAGGTACATCTGCCAGTTTCAAAGCGCTTAATACTTCACTCGAGGAAGTAGAACTGGTCCAGGTTTCAATGGCATCATCAATTTCTGCTTCATGCTCCACTCTGCCTGCATTGTCGCTGAAGCGGATATCGACAGCCATATCCTCCCGACCGGCACATTTCATCAGACGCTTAAAAATTGAGTCGCCGTTGCCACCGATCACCACATATTTTTTATCCGAACACAGATAGGTGTTGGTTGGCACGATGCCGGTGAGTGTCGAGCCCGATGGCTCGCGAACCGTGCCTGTAGCTGAGTACTCCGGCACCACGGCTTCCATCATGTTGTATACAGACTCAAAAATAGACACATCGACGACCTGCCCGTTGCCACGATCACCACGGGCTAACAGCGCCAGTAATACACCGATTACCGCATGCATTGCTGCAAGGGTATCTCCGAGACTCAGGTTAGGGCGTACTGGCGGGCGATCGGCAAATCCGTTCAAGTATCTAAAACCACCATAGGCTTCGCACGTAGAAGCATAACCGGGGTAAGAAGACATCGGTCCGCTCTGGCCATATCCGCTCACTCGGGTATAGACCAGACGAGGATTAGATTCCTTAAACGTATCCGGCCCCAGCCCCCACTTCTCCATAGCGCCAGGCCTGAAGTTCTCCAACACAACATCCACCTTATCGACTAACCGGCGAGCAAGATCACGACCGGATTCAGTGCGTAAGTTAAGCGTAATGGACTGCTTGTTCCGGGCAATGCTCTGCCACCAGTATGAGGTACCTTCATCGTCCAGCAAGCGCCATTGGCGAATCGGATCGCCCTTGCCGGGGGGCTCTACTTTAATTACCTTCGCGCCAAAGTACGCCAGCACACATCCTGCCTGAGGCCCGGCTATCAACTGCCCCATTTCAAGCACAGTCACGCCATCCAATGGTCGCCTGCCGGTATTCAAAGTTGGGTCCACCATTCGCTTGTTTTACCTGTGCTGCGGTTAATGTCTTACAGACTATAACTGTAAAGAAGTCTATGCCAACATACTTGTATCACTGACAGCCAACCAGGTACACCCGTGTCACAAATTGCTTTCGAGTCTGGACTTGATAAAAACGCTGCCAACTACACCGCGTTGACACCATTGAGTTTTCTCACCCGTGCAGCAGAGGTATACCCTGACTACCCGGCCACTATCTATCAGGGAACAACACGCTCATGGAGCGAGACGCACACCCGCTGTAAAAAACTGGCATCGGCACTGAGTCGAATAGGAATTCAGGCTGGTGATACCGTTGCCGTCCTGGCGCCTAACATTCCCGCCATGTACGAGGCCCATTTCGGCGTGCCCATGTGCGGAGCAGTCCTCAATACGATCAATACACGCCTCGATGCTGCCACCATCGCTTTTATACTGGAACACGGCGAGGCAAAGGTGTTACTCACCGACTCCGCTTTCTACCAAACGGTCGCGAAGGCACTGCAGCAACTCAAAAGCAATATTATCGTGGTGGACATTGATGATCACCATGCCGGCGCACCGCAGGAGCGACTCGGCACCATAGAATACGAAGAATTCCTGCAGACGGGGTCAGCAAGCGATTACTTTCCGTTACCGACGGACGAGTGGAACGCAATAAGCCTTAACTACACCTCAGGCACTACCGGCAACCCTAAAGGCGTTGTCTATCATCACCGCGGTGCTTATTTAAACGCACTGAGCAACATCACGGGCTGGGAAATGTCCGATCACCCCAGATACCTCTGGACGCTGCCAATGTTTCATTGCAACGGCTGGTGTTTTCCGTGGTCACTTGCGGCCATTGCCGGCACCAGTGTGTGTAGTCGCAGTGTGTCAGGGGAGATGATTTACCAGGCCATTAAAGACCACCGCATCACGCACCTGTGCGGTGCACCGATCGTACTGGGCATGATTATCAACACCAAAGAACAAGATACCTGCACCATCGATTATCCGATCAAAGTAATGACCGCAGCAGCACCGCCGCCCGCAGCCATTTTACAGGCAATGGAAGATCGCGGATTTCATATGACACATGTGTACGGTCTGACCGAAACCTATGGCCCCGCCGTCATGTGTGCATGGAAATCACAATGGGATCAACAACCGGCTGATCAGCGTGCTCGACTGAAAGCCCGCCAGGGCGTACGTTATCAGGTGCTTGAAGGCCTGGATGTTTTGAACCCCGATACCATGACGCCCGTTCCACGTGATGGTGTTACCGTTGGCGAAGTGATGTTCAGGGGCAACATTGTCATGAGAGGTTATTTCAAAAATCTGCCGGAAACCGAGCGGGCTTTCCAGGGTGGCTGGTTCCATTCAGGTGATCTGGCGGTGATGGACGACGACGGTTACCTGCGCATCACTGACAGGTCTAAAGATGTCATCATTTCCGGCGGAGAAAATATCTCATCGATCGAAATCGAAGATGTTCTCTATGCCCATCCCAACGTACTTGAAGCAGCAGTCGTAGCAATGCCGGATGAAAAATGGGGAGAAACCCCGTGCGCGTTTGTCACTCTCAAACAAGGTACACAGTGCGATGAACAGCAAATTATCGCTTGGTGCCGTGAGCATATGGCGCACTTTAAGTGTCCCGGCAAAGTGATATTCAGCGAGCTACCAAAAACATCGACCGGCAAAATTCAAAAATTCCGACTGCGAGAACAAGTAAACGGCAATACAGCAACCCGGGGTTAAATGACAGGTAACTGGAAGCGCTGGCGCTTTATGTTCGCCATTTTCTTTATATTCAATATTTTAAGGCTTTGTTTTTAATAACTTTATTATGATACCAGCAGCTGTACGCCCGCGTTCAATCCCGGTAACAAGCTGCAAACAAATTGAATAATTCTGGCGAAAACTGTTACTATTTCGCCACGATTCAAGTACATTACGTTACAACAAGCGCACAACTTGTCAATTATATGACGCCCTGCGAAGAATACGCAGGCGTAGTTGGTTAACCTTGCCCCCTACAGCGTCGGGATAGAAGTTGTCCCGGCACAGAAGGCTAATCAGAGTACCCGTTTCCTGTTCAGGAGTATGAGGTACGCAGGACCGGAAAGTTTCAATGAATGCAACCCAAAATCGCGGGAGTGACTCGAGTGGTCGTGACCAGCACTCTTTCGCGACTCGCAGAACCATATTCTGCGATCTAAGTCGCACGCAGGGTGAACTGGCAGAAGCGATCCAGAACGCTGGGTGGCAACTGCACAGCACCAACGACATCGACCATGCTTCTTCCGTGCTTTATAAAGACACGTTTGAGGTCGGTGTTATCGTGCTTGAGTCTCAGCAAACTGCGGCGCTCGACGAAATAGAAGCACTGCTGAACACTCATCCGATGAATTGGATCGCGGTCGTTGAGCAATCGATGATCAATGACGAGCGCGTTGCCGGATTGATTTCGGACCACTGTTTCGACTATTACACTTTGCCGTGCGACACAGCACAGCTGGTGGGCACGCTCGGTCACGCCTACGGCATGTCAATACTGCGCCCGCGCCCGGCAATCAGTAGCCTGATCGCCGATCAGGAATCGCAGATGGTTGGCAACAGCCAGGCCATGATGAATCTGTACACCATCGTTAAAAAATCGGCGCGCGTCGACGCACCGGTAATGATTACCGGTGAGACCGGCACAGGTAAAGAGCTGGTCGGGCGGGCTCTGCACAGCCAGTCGCCGCGGAATACCGGTCCGTTTGTGACCGTGAGCTGTGCGACAATCCCGGGAAACCTGATCGGTGAAGAGTTATTCGGATCACGTGAAAAAGGCCCGGGGCGTATAGAACAAGCTGTGGGCGGGTCACTTTTCCTGGATTCAGTCACTGATCTTCCGGCAGAGCAGCAAATGTTGTTACTACGGTTTATGCAGACAGGACAGGTAGAGCGACTCAACAGCAGTCAGCCGATTCCGGTTGACGTGCGAATCATCACTGCGAGCTCGAACAGCATCGACGAAGCGGTTAAATCAGGGCAGTTCCGTGAGGATCTGTTCTATCGCCTGAATATACTGCACATAGAGATGCCGGCACTTCGCGATCGCATTGGCGACGTAGACAGTCTTGCGCAATATTTCTTTGAAAAGTTTATTACCGAAACACCGGGAACAAGAATCAAGGGATTCTCTCAGCAGGCAAAAATTGCGATGCACCAGCATCACTGGCCCGGCAACGTACGCGAACTGTTAAACCGGGTTCGTCAGTCTATCGTCATGTGCGAGTCCACGCTCATTCAGCCCGCTGATCTGGGACTTGGAAGTCAGCAGTCAGGTGACAGTGAAAGCGACACGCCGACCAACCTGGATGAAGTCCGGGCCAAGGCGGAAGGCGAGTTCATCCGCAACGCGCTGGAAAGAAACTACAACAACGTGACTGAAACGGCTTCACAGCTGGGTGTGTCGCGCGTTACGTTATACCGACTAATGAAAAAGTACGGCGTCAACATTGCTGGCAGCGGCCGTCGCGCCAGCCGCTAAGCACCGGACCGGAAATCACAAAAACAACATTAAAGAGGGCCAATCAAGAAAGCCCTCTAAGTCTGAAGCGGGTAAAACCGTCGGTGCAGCGCAATCCAGCGACTTGAAGGCTTGAGGCCGGTAGATAATCGGAACGCTGCCCCCCCCTCGATGCTACAAATAGCGAGTTTTATCGAGCTTTTGCATCAGCATATCGACAACGCGATCAGCGGTAATCGCAGCAGTCGCACCAAGCTTTTCGTGCAGCGCTTTCTTTTCTTCGTACTTTACTTTGTAGACGTCTGCCTCCTCGCAGCTCTTAACTATAAATGCGTCACTGGTCGTGATCTCGTCAATCAGCTTCAGCTTCAGCGCATCTTCACCACTCCATACCTCACCAGTCG
>JAHDHK010000258.1 GCA_020631335.1 Chromatiales bacterium | reverse complement strand
CTGGTTGAAGACTGCAACACAGCGCATTTGGCTATTCAGTCCGAAGGTTTGGAACGTGCCGGTTCCGAAACCTTCAACAGGCGTTTTCGAAGATCTTTGTATTTTTCTAAAGACCTTAAAAGCGGACATGTGATTAGTGAATCTGACATAAAACGCGTCAGGCCGGGCTTCGGGTTAGCACCCGGGTACCACGATCAGGTAATCGGCATGACTTTACAAAGAGCGATTGAAAAAGGGGATCCTGTGTCCTGGGACTGCCTGTGTGAAAATGATTAACGCAAATTGGCTGTAACTCGAGTATTTAGACGGATATTATCGTTGATTTTGTTGTTTTTCACCGTGAAACACAAAATGTAAATAAAGAAGGTGAGTATCCTATCTGTTTAGCAGGTTGCTGATAAACGTGATGAGCGACGGCCTGACAATTCCCCTGACCGCTGTACCGCTACATCGTTTACCGATGTACCAGAGCAACCGAAAAAGCGCTATTGATGGGGTATAAATATGCATTTATACCGGGCTGGCGTATCAGGGCGTATTTAACACCCTCAGACCCAACGCAATTACTAGCGCAATAGTTTTTCAACAGCCTGTTAAGATGGCCACTGGATGCTTTCGCTGAACTCTACTGCGGTCCGGTACGCTGATCAGCCATCAGGTCTGAAACACTCTTCATGGTCGATATCACTTTTTCCGCGTAGTCAGGATCTGTAGCGTAACCAGCGTTCTGCAATTCGCGAATGAACTGTTTCGGCTCTGCGGCGACTTCCAGGGCACGTTCGTAGCGAGGGTTGTCAAGCAGGAAGCGACCGAAGTCTCTGATGGATTCCCGCTCGGTGGGATACACACGAAAAGCCGCCGCTTCAGGTTGGAGACTGCCCTTTCTGAATTCATGTGTCATGACTTCTTTCGACTCTCCGCGCCAGCTTTTGTCAGCCTTGATCCCGAACAGATTATGCGTACTGCTGCCATTATCGGTTAAAGCGATTCTTTTACCCCAGCCGGTTTCGAGCGCTGCGATGGCGATCACTGCTTCTGCGGTGGTACCGAGTTTTCGGGCGGTTTCAGCAGCAGTTGCACGCAGGCGCGAAATAAAGTCAGTAGGCGTTTGATCAGTGGCGGTAAATCCCGACTTTGCCAGCGACGTGAACCTGACCAGCGGTGACCGGGTATTGTTTTGTGATGGATGTAATCCACGATCCGTTCGATCAGCGATACTGTGACCGGTGAGTTGCCGGTAAATACTTTCCTGTAGCCCGAAAGCACCTGTTTTGCTTATTTCTTCGGCGATTTTCTGATCAAACATTTCCAGATACATATCGCCCTGATCGCTATCGAGTAAACCACCGGACGGAGATGCCGAGCGCATGTTTTTCAGCATGGTTTGAACTAACAGTGCTTCAAACTGTTTTGCCACGCCGAGCGCCTCATCGTCGCTGGAGAGGGACGTTGATGTGCCCGCAGTGCTGGCGCTGCTGACCAGTTGTGTGGACGCAGATGATGTTATTGAACTGTCAGGCATTCCGGGATCTCAGATAATGACCAGCTGGCCTCTAAGCGCACCGAGTTGCTTGAGTGCTTCGAGTATGGCTATCAAGTCAGAGGTCGTCGCTCCGACGTCGTTGAGGCTGTCTACGACTTCCTGCAGCGTGACTCCGCCGGCAATGGTTTGAATGGTGCCTGACTGTTCTGAAATACTTACCGTTGAATCATTGGTAATTGCGGTCTGTCCCCGCGCCAGTGGATTAGGCTGATCGACGTTGACCTGTTCTTTAATGGTCACCGTGATGTTGCCGTGAGACACAGCTGCCGGTGTAACGGTGACATGCTGACCGATAACAATGGTGCCGGTTCTGGAATTGACTACAATTTTTGCCAGTGTAGTGGCCGGTGTAACTTCTATATTTTCGAGTATCGATACGAATGTGACTCTGGAAGCCGGGTCGCCCGGACCGCGAACCACAATAGACACAGCATCCCTTGCGTAAGCCTGTTGACTGCCGAACCGGACGTTTACCGCTTCGACTACTCTTCTTGCTGTGGTAAAGTCGGGACTGTGCAGGTTCAGTGTGATATCAGAAGACTGATCGAATGAATTGCTTACCTCGCGTTCAATCGTAGCACCGTTTGGGATTCTGCCGGCACTGGATATATTCTTTTGCACTTTGGTGCCATCGGCACCGGCCGCACTGACACCTCCAACCACGACTTCGCCCTGAGCAATCGCATACACCGCCCCGTCAATTCCTCGCAGCGGTGTCATTAGTAAAGCGCCCCCTCGAAGTGACTTGGAGTTGCCCAGCGATGATACGGTAACATCAAGTCGCTGTCCGGGCTTTGAGAATGGGGGAATCGTGGCGTGAACTGAAACCGCTGCCACATTTTTTGGTTTGATTTGCATACCGGGCGGTATCGTCACGCCGTACTGCGTTAACATGCTGCGCAGACTTTGTTCGGTAAACTGTACCTGTCCTGTGCTGTCACCGGTACCTTCTAATCCCACCACAAGACCGTAACCGAGAATCTGGTTGTCTCTGACACCGGCAATCGACGCAATGTCCTTAACCCGTTCGGCAGACACCTGCCCGGACAAGGTAGCGGCCACGAGTACAGCCAGCACCACGCGAACTAACGCGAATGGAAGGACGCTGAGTTTTTTATGATCGGACACTATGGTTACTCACCGTGATAACAGAATGTTTGAAAACAGAGCAGGTGGCGTCGCCGCATGCTAGAAGGGCCAGTATCGACTGGTAAACAGCCGGGCAAGCCAGCCACCGCGGTTATTGTCTGCGATCATCCCTTTGCCGCTATACACAATATCGGCTTCGGCAATCAGGGTAGACAGTATGGTGTTGTCCGGCGTCAGGTCTGTGGGTCGAACGACTCCACTGACACTTATAATTTCCAAACCCGAGTTCAGCGTGAGCTTTTTCTCGCCTTCAATGTGCAGATTCCCGTTCGGCTCAACATAGGTTACCCGTGCGGTAACATTGCCGAACAGGCTGTTACTTTGACTGCTGTCTCCGCTGCCGCTGAAGTCAGACCCGCTGGACAAACCAACTGACGCCGGATTGCCGTTAAGCGTGGCTGTTTTGCCGAGAATTTGCGGTGCGGCGATATCAACACCGGTCGAACGGCTCGCGCTGGTACTTGCATTCTTTGCCGCATTGGTACGCTCATCGAGAATGACCGTAATCAGATCACCCTGTCGCCTGGCTTTCAGATCTTCGAATAAAAAGCTGTGGTTGCTTTCCTGATAGATAGCACCGTTCGCCGGTGGTAACTCCTGCTTAACCGGTACTCGCTCAGGGAGCGGGCTTTCGTAGACAATTTTCGGTGCGCAGGCACTGCAATTAATTAACGCCACGCCTATTGTCAGGTACTGAAGTCTGGTCAGTTTATTCATTGAACTGTTCAACCGATGGTGTTAACAGCCAGTTAACGTCGCTGTGAGCCGGCAACACACAGAGATGCCGGGGGGAATGCGCAGTATCAGCTAGACACATTGTATTGAGCGCTTTAATCCGGCTTATCCGTCCGTGAGTCATGATGGTTTAACCCGCTAGATATTATTGTTCGCAAACTGCAGCATTCCGTCAGTCGTGGAGATTGCCTTGGAGTTAATCTCATACGCGCGTTGTGTTTCGATCATGCTGACAAGTTCTTCGACTATATTGACATTCGACGTCTCTATCGAACCCTGGATTAACCTGCCTACACCGTCCAGCCCGGGTGAGCCCTGTTGTGGAGCACCACTTGATGCGGTTTGAGTAAAGATGTTGCCGCCTATAGGATGCAAGCCCGAAGGATTGGTAAACTCACTTAACGAAATAGTACCGATTTGAGTGGGTTCACTGGCGCCCGGAGTCATCGCAGTCACAATCCCGTCAGTACCGATCGTGACATTCGAAGCGTCTGCAGGGATATTGATGTTCGGCAGCATGGCGTACCCGCCGGAGGTGACCAGATCCCCGTCGACGCTCAATTGAAATGTGCCATCGCGCGTGTAACCCTGGGTACCATCTGGCATCTGTATTTCAAAAAAGCCCCGACCATCTATCGCGAGATCAAACTGGTTGTCGGTGATTTGCAGGTTACCCTGTGTATGCAGTTTCTGGGTGGCGACCAGCCTGACGCCGGTACCGATCATCGAGCCGGTCGGCAAGATATTGTCTTCGGCTGAATTGGTGCCCGGGTGGCGGATCGTCTGATACATCAGATCTTCAAAAATGGCGCGATCCCTTTTGAAACCGCTGGTATTCACGTTTGCCAGATTGTTGGAGATCACTGCCATACGGCTTTGCTGAGCATCAAGGCCGGTTTTAGCTGCCCAAAGTGCGCTGTTCATTTAAGCTACCTGGTTATAAGTATATTGGCTGAAGTTGCGGGAATTGATCACCGCTGCCACTATCGGCGGATATTCATGATGGTCTGTGTCATCGTATCGGTGGCACTGATTACCTGGGCGTTCGCCTGATAGTTTCTTTGCGTACCAATGATGCTGACCAGCTCTTCAGTGATATCAACGTTTGACCCCTCCAGTGCGCCGGATTGTATTAACCCCAGTGTCCCGCTTCCGGGGCGTTCGTTAACCGCCTCACCGGAAGCCAGGGTTTTCCACCAGCTGGTATCGTCCGCATTGGCCAGCCCGGCCGGGTTGCGAAAGTTTGTGAGTACAATCTGTCCGTGCAGCTTGAGCTGATCGTTGGTATAGCGTCCGAAAATAAAGCCTTCTTCGTCAATTTGCAGACCGGTTAACCTGCCTGCAGGGTAACCGTCCTGCGTTAATGCATTGATACCTGTTTTACCGTCATACTGTGTGACGTCTCTATACGAGATACTGAAACTCATCTCTTCGGTGCCCGGCGTCGGGGTGAAATCGTCAGTGTTCACCATATTACTGACGTCTCCGTTAACAGACAGGATCGATCCGTCGGGAGAAAACTCAATGACATCACCAGCGGCCGGTCTGACTTCCTGATCACCGACATAGGTATGGACATTCCACGTATTGGGCGCAGTCTTTCGAAAATACATCGTCGCAAGGTGGGAATCGCCGAGAGAATCATACACCGTAGTGGCATTTGAATAGTTGTACGATCCGGGATCGTTCTTGTCGAAGTCAGGGTTTTCCAGTGGTGCCGGATCGGTATGCAGGTTCATACTGAGTTCTACAGCACCGGTTTTTTTCGGCGCTGCATCGGATGAGTCAATTTGCAGTTCGGCCAGTTGTGATACCACAACGCCCGACTCATCAGGCACGAACCCTGTTAAGCGTGCGCCGGATTTATTGACGATGTATCCGTCCCGGTCAATGCCGAATGATCCGGCTCTTGAGTACGCTGTAGTACCGTTGGAGCTCAGCCTGAAGAAGCCTTCGCCAATGATCGCAAGATCCATCTGTTTGTCGGTGGTACGCAGGTCGCCCTGTGAGAAATCCTGCGATGCGCTGACAATCTTGACGCCCATTGGCAGTTGCCTTCCAGCACCGCCGTCAAGATACACATCACCGAAGTTTACCTCTGACTTTTTAAACCCAACCGTCGCTGTGTTGGCAATATTATTTGACGTGATGGTCAGCTCCTTGTTTGCAGCCCGGAGCCCCGTCATTGCGATCTCTAAAGACATGAGTATTACCTATCCCTGTTATAAAAATTTGCGTACATCACTGATACGAACATCTCTTCCGTCGCTGGAGGTCATTGTCAACCCTGTTCCATTGACGCCTACATTCACGCTCTCAACATCCACTGACATCGTTACCGGTGCGGCTACTGATTCACCGGTGGTATCGACGTACTGTATATTTATTGTGTATCTGCCATTACCGGCTCTTGTTCCGTTGCTGGTGGTACCATCCCACTGCAGAGAATGGGTACCGGAACCGGCACTGCCGGCATTGATGGTATGAACTACTGCACCCGTATCGTCAGTAATCGTTGCCGTCAGCTCGTCGGTTGGCTGCGGTAGTTCGTATTCGACTACAATTTCATTGTTGTCGGTAAGTGTTCCCTGATTACTATCAATCATCGCTTTGCGGCCGATCAGACTAGCCGCATTCAGCAGTTGTGCGGTGGACTGATCTTCCACGAATTTTTCCAGTGAAGTGCGCATTGAATCTGTGCTGGTCACCTGACTGAATTGTGCCATCTGTGTGATAAATTCACCGTTATCCGTCGGCTTGAAAGGGTCCTGATGACGTATCTGAGTGAGCATCAACTCCAGGAACTCATCCTGTCCCAGTGTAGATTCTTCTTTGACCGTACTTTCCGGGGCAGTGCTCAGTGAGCTACTCGCCAGATCACTTATGTTGCTGATCATTGTCTATTGACCCAGCTTCAGTGTTTTTAACATCATTGACTTGGATGAGTTAAGAATCTCCACACTGGTCTGGTAGTTTCTGGAAGCCGAAATCATATTCGCCATCTCTTCCATTGAATTGACATTTGATTGATAGATGTAGCCGGTGTCATCAGCCAGCGGATTCTCAGGCTGGTACATTGCCATGTTCTCTGCCTTGCTTTGCTCGATTCTGCTTACCTGAACACCCATGTATTTCTTCGCGCCGGTTTGCTGTAGCACCTGACTGAAAACCGGGTTCAGCGCTTTGAATGCCTCTTCCTTGGTGCCGGCCACCGTATTGGCATTTGCGATATTACTGGCAACCAGATTCAATCTAATGCTCTGTGCATTCATTGCCGAGGCTGTGGTACCGAATATGTTAAAGAGCGACATACTATTCTCCTTTTAGTGCTTTCATCAGGCCTGAAAATTTTCCACTCAGCAATTGCAGACTCGCTTCGTATCTCAGGGTGTTTTCAGTGAATTCTGACTTTTCAATATCCGTTTGAACGGTGTTCCCGTCCAGTGAATACTGGGTCGGGACCCGGTACATCAGTTCTGTTCGGGAACGTCCCTGATCGAATATATGCCCGGGGTGATTGCCGTTTAACGTCACATTGGGGCTGCCACTGCTACTGGAATCTGTAGCTTCCCGAAGCGCGCTGGCAAAGGAGATATCTCTGGCTTTGAAGTTCGGTGTGTCGCCGTTTGCCAGATTATTGGCAAGAATACCTGCTCTTTCTGCCCTGAGTCTGACAGCGCTGGCATGGGTGCCAAGGTAGGAATCGAGGTTGACTAACATGACCAATATCGCATCCTGCAATTAAATTGAGACATGCGTTGTGCACAGCACAGTCCCTGCCATGGCTGATTGTGTGATGGGGTGCAAAAAAATGTTTAACTGGACACAATTATTTTCCTAAAGAAAAAATATGTGCTGCTTCATGCGGTGTTCGCTGTCGAATCTCCGACTCCGGGGTGACAGTAAAACAACAGCGGTTGTTAGTTGATACCAGCACCGGCCTTTATTAAGTCATAGAGAGTCAGGCAAGGCACTGCTATTGCTAATTTGTTTTTATGGAAAATAAACTGTTTGTGCGAAGTTCATGGATGTCATTGGTACCAGCGATGTTGCTACTGTTTATCAACGCCGCTTCATCCCCGGTATTTTCTGAAGAACATTCTCATGAAGATATTCTTCATACCGCACAATTGTTTGTTCAGCAGTATTACTCTCAACAAAACTCCGAACCCGGTCTTGAAGTTCATATTAAGCCACCGGATTCCCGCTTAAATCTGCAACAGTGTTCTACCCGTCCAGTGGCCTTCTGGCCATATTCACCGGGTAACGGACGCAATGTCTCTGTCGGCGTTCGATGTGAGGGTAATTCGCCGTGGAAACTCTACCTGCAGTCTGAGATCAAGCTATTGAGAAGTGTACCTGTATTGAATACGGCAGTGCGTGCCGGAGCGGTACTGGAGAAGTCAATGGTGACGATGAGACAGGTAAATCTGCTTCAACTTCGATCGCCCGCACTGGACATGATAGAGCCCTACATTGGCATGAAGATCAGCCGCAGTTTGCAAGCGGGTGTGCCGTTGTCAAAAAGTATTCTTGAGATGCCTGCCACGATCAAAAGGGGAGATCACATCAGCATACTATCCGGAAAAGGGGTAGTGCAGGTTGCTGCAAAAGGGTATGCACTGAACGATGGTTATCTGAATGACACGATAAAAGTGCGGAATGTTGACTCTAAAAAGGTTATTCAGGCTCTGGTGGTTGATCAGGGTTACGTCAGAACCATGCGATAAACGCAGTAGCCACCGGTACTTTT
>JAHDHK010000257.1 GCA_020631335.1 Chromatiales bacterium | reverse complement strand
GACGGCACTGAGAGCACTGATGGTAGTACTTGTACCAGTCGTCGAGCATTTCTTCATCGAGGTCTTTAGCACCGACCAGCTTAGGCAGGTACTTACCGGCCAGTGTGTAGTGACGGCGATAAACAGAGCGCAGTAAGTCCTGACGCGCCACCGGCATGTTGTTTTTATCGCCGGTACCGAGAAAGTAATGACATTTATCTGTGCAGGCGCCGCACTTGACGCAACTGTCGAGGTATACCCGCAACGCACGTGAATTTTCAACCAGATCACCCAGCTTGCTGATGGCGACATCGTGCCAGTTGTCTACCAGCTCACCGGGGTATCCCAGTGCTTCGTTGTGTTCGGGCCTGGCGACATACGGCTGACTGTGCGACATGGTGCCGTTAGCCACCGATGGCACCAGTGTGTATTCACCTAGTACCGGGACGTCGAACTCAGGTTTCTTGGCCATGTTCTTTCACTAGTGGGGCGACGTCCCGACGCCCGACATGGCGCCGCTCTCTGGGGTTATCTACCTGATTGCGTGACGGACTGAAAAACAGCCCCGGCGCATGCAGCAGTTTTGAAAACGGAAAGATCACGATCAGCAATGCCACCAGTAACAGGTGCAGCACCACCAGCACACCGCCGGGCAATGATTCAAACTGCAATGATGTTAATCCGAGTGCAAACTGCTTAACCGCGACAATATCGGTATGCCAGACAAAACGCATCAGCAGCCCGCTGCCGGCAATGCCAATAATCAGCAACAGCATTAAAAAGTCTGACGGTGCCGAGATAACCCGCACACGATCAACCGTTATCCGCCGCATTAACAGACCGACCAACCCGACAAGCATGGCAATACCCGCATATTTGCTTAACGGGGCAATGAGGTTTACCCACCCCCACACCGGCTGGGTGAAATATCGCAGGTGACACAACAACGCCACCAGCAAGCCTGCGTGGAACAGCCAGCTGAAGATCCAGGTGGGTTTAGATGCCTTGAACAGGCTGTCAAAGAAGACCACTTCACGTGTCATGCGCCAGACCACACCTGCCCGGGTAGTCGGTGCGGGTGTGGTGGGAATTTTTAACGGCGCAGGTGTGCTCGCATACTGATAAATTTTGCGGCCCACACCAATTACAAAAACCACAACCGCAAGATAAATGAGTGCGCTGATCATCATTAGGTCATGCGGTTAAGATGGCAGAAGCAGACGGCTTACACGCAACCTGTGGGCTTTGGCAGACCCGCGTATTTACACGCCTGCTTGGCCGGTCCGTATGGATACAGCTCGTACAGGTATTTACCGTTGCCGTATTCCTTGCCCAGCTTTTTACCAATGGCTTTGGTCAACACCCGAACCGCCGGTGCAATTTGATACTCTTCGTAGTACTCACGCAGAAAGTTGATGACTTCCCAGTGATTGTCTGAAAGCTCACAGTCGTCGATTTCGGCCATTACCTCGGCAACGCCGGGCTCCCAGTCAGCCAGGTTTTCAAGATAGCCTTCTTCGTCTGTGGCCAGAGTCTTACCGTTTACTTCAATACTGTTTGACATGTTTGTCTCCAATGAATGTCACTGATTTGCGACCAATGATCATTTTAACTGTTCAATTTTCGCTGCCCGCGTGACCGGTTCACACAGCACAGATCAATCCGGGCTACAGCCAGGAATGCACTCTATCATGCTCTGTCACCAGCGCGACAAAGCCTTTGTAATCTACGCAGGAAAAACCATCGACCAGTGAGCGTTCTGCCAGCCCGCGCGCTTCGAGATCAGGCGATAACACATAGAGCTTGTGGCTGGCGGAGGCGCTTTTCAGTTCGGTTTCATAGGAGGTGCCCGCTGCCGCGACCACCACCGCGTCTTCGATCAGCAGTACTGCATCTCCGGCGGCAATGCGCGACAGACACTGATCGAGTGTGCGCTTTTCAAACGGGGACTTATTAACGATATTCAACGTGCTCATGAATGATCCTGCTAAAAACTCAGCACAACGTCTTGCTGATCGATCAGCTCGCTTACCTTTGCGCGCGCGATGACCTCGACATCGACCAGCAGGTCGTCTTCGACAAGCCCGCGCTCCTGTAACGACTCTGCCTCGACAAAAAGCTTTTCCACATCGTACATTTCAAGGGCACGAAACGCCTTGGCGAAATTTTTGAATTCGATCGACTCTGTGCTTTGGTCTTTTTTTAACTGATACACGCCATCGTCGATAAACAGCATACTGACATCCTGATCGAATGCCGCACCGATCAACACGGTTTCGAGTGATTCAAGCGGGTATACCGTGCCGTGAGGTGCACGCCGGTTAATGTAGATAAATTTTTTTTCAACGCCGCCGGCGTATTCTTCTTCCATTTGCTGTCTCTTCTACGCCGTTAGTCGCCAAAGGTAACCAGTCGATCTGACTCGATACCGGCTTCTATCAGCTGACCCAGCCCCGAAATTCGAAAACCATCGGCAACGTTTATGGCGTCTTTTTTATTTCTGTCGCGCTCTCCTTCATCAACGATACCGCGGCGCTGACAAGCCGCCACACATAACACCAGATCGACGCCGTTACTTTCAGCCAGCGCGCTCCAGCGTTTTTGAATGTGCCTGTCGTCCTGCGGAGGCGTGGTCAGATTCGTGCCGTTATTCACACCATCGTGATAGAAAAACACACGACTGACTTCGTGGCCGGAGTCTATGGCGGCAACGCAGAACTGATAAGCGCTGTCCGATGCCTGGTGCTGGTAGGGGCCTTCGTTAACGAGTATCGAAATTTTCAACGATTCAAGTCCGGGTGGCTGAGCATGCTGATGGTGGTCGGTAACAGACGCTAGAAACGGATGTGGCTTGACGAATTCAGACTCTTTCGCGCACCACGCCAGTTGTCGATATGGAACTTGGTGAACGGCAGTTCGGTGATTTCAAAAAAGCGCGGCCAGCCGATTCTGTCGATCCAGTCGTTAATGCGCTCCCAGTCGCGGGCGTCTTCTTTGTAGGCATAGAGAATTTTCTTGACCACTGCAGTGGCTTCGGGCCAGCGGGGCGGATTATTCGGTATGCCGGCAGCCACCAGTTTCTGGAATGACGGCTTGCTGCGTGCATTCGAGTGATTACCACCTACCCAAACAGCCAGTTTGGAGTGTTCGGGATCGTTAATTTGCATAGGCGGGCACGGAGGATAACAGGCGCCACAGCAGATGCATTTCTTTTCATCGACTTCCAGCGACGGCTTGCCGTTTACCATGGCCGGGCGAATAGCCGCTACCGGGCAACGCGCCACCACGGAAGGTCTTTCACAGACGTTGGCGACGAGGTCGTGATTGATTTTAGGGGGCTTGGTGTGCTGGATGTTGATGGCAATATCGCCCTGTCCGCCACAGTTAATCTGGCAGCACGACGTGGTGATATGCACACGGTTGGGCATTTCGGCGTGGGTGAACTCGTGTATCAGCTCATCCATCATTGACTTCACAATGCCCGAGGCATCGGTGCCGGGGATATCACAATGCAGCCAGCCCTGGGTGTGAGAGATCATCGCAACAGTGTTTTGCGTGCCACCGACAATAAAGCCGGCATCGGTCAGCGCCGTAATCAACGGCTGCACTTTGGCTTCAGCGTCGACCATGTATTCAATGTTTGAGCGGATGGTGAAGCGAACATGACCGTCGCCGTATTCATCGCCAATGTCGCACAGTTTACGCAGGGTGTAGACGTCGAGAATTCGCTGGGTGCCGGCCCGCACTGTCCAGATAGACTCGCCGCTGGCAGCGGTGTGGCACAACACGCCGGGTTGCGGGTGTGTATGTGACACCCACTGACCGAAGTTTCTCAGCATCACCGGGTGGACGTACTGCATGCCATCGGGGCAACCGCTTTCGATGGCCGGTCGCATTTGTTTTTTGGCAGGTTTAGTCGCCATGATCAAGCACCTCCCGCAGCGGTGTTTTTGTCGGCTTCTTCCTCTTTACGGGCAAACCATTTTGCGGCTTCGGCATCCCATTCGTCCATGCGGACGTAAGAGCTCTCGCGCGGGTGGTCGATCATGTTCGGGTCGACTTCAACACCAATGCCCTCAAGGAAATTCACCAGCCCGATGCGCTCGATCATTTCACCGGTTCTTTCGTGCTCCAGTGCGTTTTCGGCAAAGAAGTCGATGGTTTCTTCGGCAATTTCGGTAATGCGCTCGAAGTCTTCTTCGGTGTCCATTTTCATGAAAGGCACAATGACGGTACCGAACAGATCGCCGATTTTCAGTGTGCGCTTGCCACCGATAAGAATGCTGACGCCTTTGTCGTCACCCGGACTGAAGGCACTGGGCACCACATTCAGACAATGCATGCAGCGAACGCAGTTGCGGTTATCTACCTCGATGCTGTCATCGTCTTTTAAAGACAAGGCGTTGGTGGGACAACGGGTAATGATGTTATCGATGACGTGCTGCCGGCCCTTTCGACCCACGTAGTCTTTGAACGCGTCCTGGTCGACTTTCATGTCGTCGCGCCAGGTGCCGATGACTGCAAAATCCGCGCGCTCGATTGAGTTCATGCAATCATTGGGGCAGCCGGATATTTTAAATTTGAATTTGTAGGGCAGTGCCGGTCGATGGACGTCGTCAGTGAAGTTGTTGACCAGCTGCCGATGGATTCGATGTTCATTGGCGCAGGACATTTCACAGCGCGAAGCACCGACGCAGGACATGGCAGTCCGCACACACGGGCCGGCACCGCCGAGGTCGAAGCCGTAGTCGTTGATTTCATCGAAAAAGTGCTGCGTGTTTTCGGTGTTGGACCCGATAAACATGATGTTGCCGGTCTGACCGTGAAAAGTCACCAGACCGGAACCGTGCTTTTCCCAGCTGTCTGCGAGTGAGCGAAGCACATCGGTGGAGTAGTGGTTTCCGGCCGGCGGCTGGACGCGCAGCGTGTGGAACTCCCGCGACTCGGGGAACATATCGCCCACTTCTGAAAAGCGCGGAATAATGCCACCACCATAACCATAGACACTGACCGTACCCCCCTTCCAGTACCCTTTCCGGGTCTGGTAGGAGTGCTCCAGCTGGCCGAGCAGGTCGTTGGCCATACCGTTGACACGGTCGCTCGGGTGGTCATCGCGCAGGCGTTTTATGCCGGAAACGAAGCTCGGCCACGGGCCGGTCTCCAGATGATCAAGCATCGGGGTGTCGTGTTTCTTTTTGGACTCTTTATCCGTCATTTCTTCGCCTTTTAGAGTACCAACACCGGCTCACCGGATAGTCAGCTCAGCTCTTGCATCAGAATTCTATAGTGTAGCCAAATCCATGCATATAACCCTTTATGAACAACAATGCGCAGTGATCTATTCCCAAAGGAATAGATAGAAAAAACGGTCGTTACGACGATTCTAAAGCACCGCGACATGAGGTTGTCAGCACTGTGTGTGCACTGTATCGTTTTCGGTGCCGCACAAGCAAACCCGACCCGTTTTACGCCGCTCAGGCGCAACTTCAGGAACAGCAATTCTCAATGAATCAGGCGTCGAATTTTCCCGGCCGGTTCGATGGCCGTTCCGAGCAGTATCTGCGCTGGCAGGAAGACAGGCTGCAACAACAGCAACGATACAACGGCTTGCAGGCAACGCTGCTTTCTCCAACCCTTGAAAAAACAGATGATCAGGCGCTTGCCCGTTTGTGCAGCTCGGTTCAGGACTACGGCTTTGCGCTGTATCAATGGAGTGAGGCGTCAGATAACCCTGATCGCGACGTTTCACTGCTGCATGCGGCTTTATCTTTACGATCATTTGATCGCGGCGTGGTGCACGAGGACAGCGGCCTGTCGTTACTTACCGACTTATCCGGTACTGATCAGGGTAAATTTATTCCTTACACCTCACGTCGTATGGGCTGGCATACCGATGGTTACTACAACACCATGGATCAGTCTCTGCACTGCTTTACCCTGCACTGTATCAGCCCGGCACACAGCGGCGGCGCACTTACTCTGCTTGACCATCAACTGGTGCTGATTGAATTATTCAATGAAGACCCGGCGCTGGTCGATCTGTTGTCACACCCTCAGGCAATGATGCTGCCGGCGAACCGTGATGAGCTCGGGCACGACAGACCCGAGCGATATTCACCGGTACTGTTTGTTAGAACCGACGGCACACCCGGCGCCCACTTCACCACTCGCACCAAACACATCCACTGGCGCACACCGGACACACTCGATGCCGCACAGCAGATGAAAAAGGTGATAGAACGACTGGAAACCTGGCAATGCACAGTAAAACTCAACGCCGGCCAGGGCCTGATTACGCGCAATGTACTGCATCAGCGCGACGCGTATACTGACCACCCGGATGCACCCCGGAAAATGCTCCGCGGACGATATTTGCAATCACCGCAACACCCTTTTATAAAACACGACGATCACGGGAGCTCACCTTGCTGCATGTAAGTAATCTGCTGTTACAAAACAAAGAGGTCAGCACTTTTGAAGAGTTTGTCGAGGTCGTCAGGAACAACGCCGCAAGCGAGTTGTTTTTCCGAATGGATCTTAAACCGCCGTTTCCAGACACACCGGACAACTGGGAAATGGTTCTGGAAGCGGCTTTCAGCAGCGCCAATAAGGCATAAGCCGGTACATCGGCCGGGTTTCGCAGATGGCTTTACCCCTACTCAAGACTGCACACTCAAGTGACAACGATGCCTGATCCACTAGACACACTGAAGCTATCAGATGCCGAGCGATCCCTGGCAGATGATGCATCCTATGCTGACAGACAGGCCCAGCTCGATGTCATGCTTGCTTCACTGGAAGCCACAGACGATCCGCTTGAATCTGCGACGCTTAAGCTGCAGATAGCCGGCCTGCAACTCGACTTCGATGAAAAGCAAAAAGCGACTGACCACCTGCAGGGCCTGGTGGCGGTGTTTATCGAACACAGTGACTTTGAGCGGGCGGCAATGGCGTGCCAGTTTATTTATCTTTGTGAGAATGACGATGCCATCTGTGCAATCGGACAGGCAGCATGGCTGGCCATTACCTACCCGGTGGACCCGAATCTGACCATCAGCATTCTCGACCACATTGTCGATGAAACACCCGACGAGTCTGACGGTGCAGCAGTTGCGGCTGCCACGGCGCACTATGTTGTCGATATGCGGGCACCCGATCAACAACGTGAGCATCTGCATCATGTTACCGGGTCGATGCTTGCCCGCGTTGCGAAGCGACACAGCCACATAGAAGATCAACAGCATTTTGAACTGTGGGCACGCACACTTGAACTGGATGAACCCGATAAATTCCTGGTTCGCATGCGCAATGTTATTGACGTCATGGTACAGCAGGACTGGTGGTTTGATCGCGACAAGCTGCGCAATGAGTTACCACAGGAGGACGAATAGTCCATGTCGTTGTGGCAGGAAAAAGATGAAGCATCAATGCCTGTTTCGCAGGCAGCACTCAGTGATGTCGTGTTTAAAATCGAGTGTCGCTCACTGCCTGTTGATCACGCCGCACAACTCACCGATACGCTTTGCAAAAAAGCTCCCTGGCTGGCAGATACCGCTTGTGCCGGCATTCATCCGATACACGTAGCCGGCTCGCAAAACGGCTGGCAGCGCCCTGACGCCGAAAGTGGTGTGCCGTTGATATTGTCAAAGCGAACCCGGCTGCGAATACGCGTACCACAGGCACAGGTGGCAGCATTGATTGAAGCTCTGACCGATACCACGCATCAGTTGGACGGACATAATTTAGTCATTACGTCCGGTCGGGCAGCCCCTTTGCATAACGCTGCTACGCTATTTGCTCGCTTCACGATATATGAGTCAAACCCTGACTCAGAAGATGCCTTCATACAACAGGTAATTAAAGACTGTGAAGCGATTGCTTATCATCCAACCAAGTTGTTATGCGGTAAAACCAACTACCTGTCCACGCCCGCCGGCCACCTTGCCGCAAGAAGCCTGCTGATCGCCGACGTGCCCCCGGAGTATTCAATGTTATTGCAGGAGAGAGGTCTGGGCGATTATCGCTTAATGGGCTGCGGCATTTTGATCCCACATAAATATACCGGCGCCGTATAGGTTGAAGTAAGCAGTCAGTGGAATCATTATGTAGTTATTAACGCCGCAAGCTCCCTTTTGAATGTACCGTAGGGGGGATAAGCCGCAAGCGCATCCACCGTTGTTGTTTGCGTTTGCATTAACACGGTAGATGCGCCTGGCGCTTATGCTACCCTACGACAGCGCCTGCACGC
>JAHDHK010000256.1 GCA_020631335.1 Chromatiales bacterium | reverse complement strand
GTTAATTGTGTCGTCTATACCAACCGCCTCGTCAATACCGGCAACTTCGTCCAGGGCTGACTCTATGGAATCAGCTGATGTATCAGTAGCAACCGCATCGGCAAGCGGCTCATCGGCGGCCACATTGTTGTTGTCATCACCATCGGATTCATCAGCACTGCTTTGACCACCCGCCAGTGAAACCACCCCGGCAACTGCGGCACCGCCGGCGGCACCCATTGCCCCAACCCGCGAGAAAGTGCTGTCTGCTGAATCGAGATTACGTCCCATCTGAGCGACGTGCCCCCACTGCTCGGCGGACTCACCAAACCGGTCTTTAAACGACTGAGCGGTGGCCTTGAACTGCTCGGTGTTCTTTTGATCGTGATACGACTCCATCAGCTTTACCTGGTACTCAGGCACTTCAGGAGATTTTTCAATCGCTGTTTTCAGCAGGTCTTCCGCCTGCCCGTGTAAGCCGTACCGCAGATACACATCAGCTTCGGTAATGGTGTCATCGACCAGCACTTCTTCCACCATCGGTGGCACATCTTCACCAACACCCGTGTCAACTGCTGTGGTTGCCACATGTTCGTTTTCAGCTGCGGTATCGACGCTGTCAGTGCTGCTGATTTCTTCGGCAACCTCGTTTACCTGGTCCTGCGAAGGCAACGGCTCAGCATCTGTCGCCGCATGAGGCTCGGCTGCATCGCTGTCACCCCGGGCAGTAAAAGCTGCACCGGTCGCCGCCGCGGCGGCACTGGCGGCTACTGCCGCCTGCCCCATATTCGGACGTTCGGCTCCGCCTTCTTCCATCTGTCGGGCGCGTTCATACAAATTTTCCCGCTGCTGTGGTTCTGCATCGGCAAGATCATCTTCGCCAAAGTCCAGTTGTGAGCCACCCGCCACCCTGGTTTCAATGACTGGCTGTGGCTTTCTTCGCCGCACCGCCCAAGCACCCAGCAGTCCGAGCAGAGCTATTCCACCACCGGCAGCCAGCACCATTTTGCGATCGCCGATTTCACGTTCCAAAGGAGCTACTGCCAGTCCGCCACCGGCAACGGCCGGCAGAGTCAGATCAGCAACCACGCCCTCGGCATCGGTGTCAGTATTTTCCATGGTGCGATCGATTGACTGCACTGCGGTACTGTCAGCAAGATTTGCATCGGCTTCTGCCTGTAACTCGGCAAGCTTGTCTGCTACGCGAGTTGATTCTTCTTCGAACTTCTGTTTTTCAGCTTCTGCTTCGGCCAGCAACGCTGCCTGTTCTTCCTCTGCGGTACGAGCAGCCTCTGCCAGCTGCTCTTTATCCAGTTCCGCCTGTGCGAGTAGCTCGTTATTCTCAGCCTCAAGCTCTTCGAGCTTGTCGCGCATGACTTCGCCTTCGGCGGCAAGCTGATCGCGTTCTGCCGCGGTTTGCGCGACAAGACGGTTCTTTTCTTCTTCGGCCTCAGCGGCGATGCGGGCACGCTCTGCGGCGGCTTCCTGCGTTATCCGCTCTTTCTCAAGCTCCAGTCTGGCAAGTATCTGCTCACGCTCGGCAGAAGCCTGCTCCAGCAGCCTGGCTTTTTCGACCTCCGCCTGACGCACCAGTTCCAGCTTATCCGCCTGTGCTGTCTGTTCAAGCTGCTCTTTTTCAAGCTGCAGTTGTGCAAGCTGCTGTCGCAGCGCATCTTCTTCGTTAGCCAGTCTCAGACTGCTGACCTGCGCTTGAGCGGAAGCCAGATTGCGATCAGCATCGGCCTGCGCGCTGACTTTATCCTGCGCAATCGCCACCTCGGCGTTGATTTGCTCCTGAATTTCACGCACTGATTCATCGACTTCAACCACAGACTCACTGACCGTGGCCTCCTGCTCCGCAGGCATCTGTGCAGTATCATCAGTGGCAACATTGGATATATCATTCGATGCTTCACTGCCCGTGTCGCCCTGCATCGGAGTCAGTGACGACCCGGGTGTCATTTCATCCTGAAGATTGTTGAGCTCACTTTCACGCAGAGTAATAAGCTCCTGCATCTTCGTGAGACTGTCTTCGAGTTCGACTACCCGGCTACTGAGTTCACTTCGCTGTTGTGCTTCCGCCGTCAGCTCTTCCTGAGCCTGCATCATTTTTTTGTTGACCTCATCGAGATCGGTAGAAAGACTTGAATCGTTAACCGACCCTGCAATTGATGCGGTTGCGTCGGCGACTCCGGTGTCGGCAGGTTCAGCCGTCATACTGTCTGTTTGTACAGTCGGACTGGAAGTCACCGACGGCGTTGCATTGCCGGTGTCCCCATTGTCAGCCGCCATTGCGGTTGCCTGAGTCGAAGACCCGGCAGGTGACTGACCATTTGATGCATCCGCGCCGCCTGGAATAACTAATGTCGCCCCGGCACGCAGCGAGTTCATATCGCCGTTGCTGAATGCTCGAGGATTAGCATCGACAATGGCCTGCATCATTTGATTAATAGATACTCCGGCGGGTCTTTCATTGCGTGCAATACTCCAAAGTGTATCTTCACGCTGTACCGCATAACTGCCTGTGCCGGATAATTGAGTTAGTCGAGATACCGTTACTGAAGAAGGCTGTGTTGTTTGTGCCGTGTCAGGCACCTCGACAACTACGCCGGAAATATCCAGTGCCTCGCCATCGGTATCAGGCAAAGCGTTAGTAACAGGTTGCTCAATCGCAGGGATTATCGGCGTAGTAACGGCCACTGGCAGTTGGGTGTTCTCCAGTGGAATAGATGCGTCAGAATCATCAATACTCGACAGATCCACATCAAGGCCCACAGTACGATCAGACTGTTGAGCTATCTCTGTAACGGGAATCAAGTCTGCAACTGGCTCAGGTGTAGACACAGGGTCGGTAAAGGCCTGACTCTCTGCAAGCGGGATGTTGTCAACTGTTTCCAGCGTCACTTCAGGAACGATGACATCCGGACCCAGCTCATCAGGACTGATTTCAAGCCCTTCAATCGCTACGGTTGCGTCGGGTAGGTTTGTCTCTACCGGATCAAGGTTAATATCGAGTCCCTGCTGACGAACACTGTCAGACACAAGACTGGCATCTCTCGACAACGCATCAATAGTGTCTTCCTGTGCTACTTCTGCAAGGTCGACAATGTTCTGGTCGGTGTCGTCAGTAATGATGGTTTCATTAGCGAAGATTGCATCCGGATCTGCCAGTTCATCCAGTGAGATATCAACACTGCCGGATTCATCTTCAACCAGAATATCCGGACCACCGATTAACTCATCACCCAGATTTATTTCCTCACCACCGGCCTGTGCAACCGTTTCAGTTACCGGTGTTGCTTCAACCGCGGGTAACGGTTCGGACGCAAGACCATTAAGATCCACCAACAGATCATCGCCTGAACCCTGATCCACACTCTGCTCGGTAAACACGACGGTTGGCTGGGTGGTTACACCGGCTACCTGTGACAGATCGATCTGAGTGCCATTGTCCGGCAAACGCGTCTCTTCCGCCGCAACAAGTAAATCGGGTACGTCGTCACCCGAAGCGTCACTGGACAGGGAGGAAACAACATTCGGTTGAGCAGATGCAACCGGGTCAGCTTCAACCGGCTGTTCCTCAGTCATAAACGCAGGTGGATCGAGAAGCACGGTGTATTCCCGCAATTCACTGGCCGAGGTCAGTGATTCGGCTTCGATGAGAAAATTCAGAAAAGGCTCAACTACCGGTGCATCGCTGTAGACCTTGATGATCGGCGCGCCATCGGGCCGCTGCTCAATATCGAATCGCAAGGTACGCAACACAGGAGTCATTGACAAGCCGGCGCGTGCAAACGCGTCGTCACTCGCCAGACCGGCAGTGATACTGTCAAGCTCTCCCGGGGCAACGCTGATCAGGCCGATCTCGGCGTCCAGATTCTGGTTCAGGGCCGAAAATATTTCTATCTCACCCAGTCCCAGTGCAAATGTCTCAGAGGAAACGCTGGCCAGGCCGAAACTGACAGCAGCTGCAAGGGCTAATTTACGCACAGTTGTTCGATCTCTTGTTTTATATGCTCAAAGGCTTTTCAGATCCGGGAAGGCCGGCGCGTAAAGATTGTGTTTTATCACCCACAAGCATTCACACGCGACTTGAAAATCGGCATTTTCTTACTGTTAAACGTTGCGCCTGATTGTCAAAAGAAAGCCCTGATTGCTCAAATGATAAGCAGCAGGACTTCCCGTCAAACTTCCGTCCCTATTGATATAGTACGCTCTGATGGATTAGGCAACATGTGCGATAAGATTGATCGCACTCAATCCGGTGAATGACACGAATAGTAACTACCGATCGAATCCCGGATTCACTACTGGTCAGGCCGACATGGCGATTAATCACCGGCCCGGGCAGTCATCTGAAGCATTACAGGTAAATTGTTACCTCAGTGACGCCGAACAAAAACTGAATGAAGTGTAAAAAACTGAGTCCACCGCACGGCACCGGCATGCAGAAAAGCATGCCGACACCAGATTATTGCCCACCGGGTTACGAATGCCGGACTACCGGCATTACTTTTCGCCGCGTGGTGTATGCACGCCAGCGAAGCAGAGGGCTTCGATCATTCGATATGTTTAGCGGCTTTTGCCTTCATACAAATGATCAATAACAGCACCTCAACAGGTTTGTTGACTGCAACAACGAAAGACTGCCCTGTCTTACCCGCGTTCAACCAGAAGTCGCAGCATTCTTCTCAGTGGTTCAGCTGCACCCCACAACAGTTGATCACCTACTGTAAATGCAGACAAATACTCCGGCCCCATAGACAGCTTACGCAGTCGACCCACCGGCGTTTGCATGGTACCGGTAACCGCTGCTGGCGATAATCGGGCAATCGAGTCGACACGGTTGTTAGGGACAACTTCAGACCATTCATTTCCACTGGCAAGAATTTGCTCTATTTCTTCGAGTGGTAAGTCTTTTCTCAATTTTATGGTCAGCGCCTGGCTGTGGCAGCGCATTGCACCGATCCGCACACATAAACCATCAACCGGGATACGGTTGCTTTGATTGTTACCGAGAATCTTGTTGGTCTCTACTTCAGCCTTCCATTCTTCGCGGCTTTGACCATTACCCAGGTCGGCGTCGATCCACGAAATCAGACTGCCGCCCAGTACCGAACCGCATTCTGTAGTCGGAAAGTCAGCTCCATGCATCGTTTGAGTGACCGCTGAGTCAATGTCGAGAATAGAACTGTCCTGCTGCGCAAGCAGATTCGCAACACTGCCCTGCAGGTGCCCCATTTGTGTCAGCAGTTCACGCATGCTTCTCGCACCCGCTCCGGAGGCAGCCTGATAGGTCATGGAAGATATCCACTCGATCAGTTTCTCACGAAACAGCCCAGCCAGTGACATCATCATTAGTGAGACAGTGCAGTTACCTCCAATGAAGTCCTTCTGGCCGTTGTCCAGTGCGGCATTAATAACATCGAGGTTTACCGGGTCAAGAATAATCGTGCTGTCTTCTGCTGTGCGCAGCGTTGACGCTGCATCGATCCAGTAGCCTGTCCAGCCGCGTTGTCTTAGCGACGAAAATACATCACGGGTGTAGTCTCCACCCTGGCAGGTGACGATGGCATCCAGCTCAAGCAGGCTGTCTACATCGTGCGCGTCCTGCAGTGTTTTTTCTGACTGACCTACATCGGGTGCAGGCAGACCGGTTTGAGAAGTGGTAAAAAAAACCGGGTTAATATGCGAGAAATCTCCCTCTTCAGTCATTCTTTGCATCAATACAGAGCCGACCATACCTCGCCAGCCCACTATTCCCACTTTCATTTTCTGTCTCTTTAAGTTTTCAATTATTCGTTAAGTACAAACGCTAACGGCTGCTCTCAACGGAACCGTTAAGAATTTACACTTGTCACATACCAGATGAAACGGCTGATTTTCAGGTTGTGAAATTACCCGGAGAAATACACTGTCAATTTACCATCCCTGCCCTTTATTCATAAACATATTAATTACTTACGTTATGCCAATACAGTATCACTTTGCTTTTAAAATGGTCTAGACTTTACCATTGTAGCGTTGCAGGACCCGACGCTGTTCCACCGGACGAATACCGTACACATACGTTCTGGATATTCTTTGGGGAAGTGGTATACACCACATCAAAGAGATGGAGTAAGCTTTTTTGGATATTAATAATCTCAGGGCCTTTATCGAAGTCGCTGACAAACGATCGTTCTCTCGCTCTGCAGAAAGTCTTCACCTCACACAACCCGCGGTGAGCAAACGCATAGCTGCACTGGAGACCGAACTTTCTGCCAGACTCTTCGACAGGGTAGGCAGAAGCGTGCATCTCACCGAGGCCGGAAATGTGCTGTTGCCGTCGGCGCGACAGATTAGCGCAGAGCTCGACCGAATTGAAGAGGTAATATGTAATCTGGGCAAATCGGTCAGCGGCAAGCTCAGTATCGGGACATCACCTCACATCGGTGTCACCTACCTTGCGCCTGTGTTGAAACAGTTTCGCGTTGAATATCCGGATGTCGACATGGACATCCAGTTCAACAACTCAATGCAAACCCTCAAAGACATCGAAGACGGACTGTTCGAAATGGGTTTATGCGCAATGACCAACCAGGTCAGTGCAAAACTCAGGGAAATAGAGTTATGGCAGGACAACATGTCCATTGTTGTCGCCAGAGACCATCCACTCGCGGTTGAATCTGCCGTCGACGCCGAGCTTTTGATGAAATGCCCGGCTGTGCTGCCGCCACATCCATCTGCCAGCAGAACACAAACTGAGCAGGTGCTGGCCACCCTGGGCTACACACCTAATGTGAACCTCGAAGTCTCAGATTTCGACACGTTGAAAATGATGGTCAAGATCGGACTGGGCTGGGGCCTGTTGCCCGATGCACTCTGTGATGACGAATCTCTGCACGTGTTGCCAATCGAAGGCATCAACCTGCAAAGACGTATATCGCTGGTAAGACATCAGGACAGAACGCTGTCGCGCGCTGCTCAGGCATTTATCAAAGCACTGCCTAACCCCGTTATTTAGCGCGGTACTCGTCACGCTCAGGATTCTGCGCCCGGTGTCGGAGACAGTGGTCCATTAACACGAGCGCCAGCATGGCCTCTGCAATGGGGGTGGCTCGAATGCCCACACATGGATCGTGTCTGCCGGTAGTCACCACCTCCACTGACTCATTCTGCACATTGACGCTGCGACCCGGCGTCCGCAGGCTCGATGTCGGCTTCAAAGCCAGCGACACGACAATATCCTGCCCCGAGCTGATACCGCCGAGAATGCCGCCGGCGTGGTTTGAAAGAAATCCATCCGGTGTAATCTCATCCCTGTGTTCTGTACCGCGCATGGCCACACAATCAAAGCCCGAGCCCACCTCGACCCCCTTAACCGCACCGATGCTCATCATTGCATGCGCAATATCCGCATCGAGTCGATCGAAAATCGGCTCACCCCACCCCACAGGCGCACCCTGTGCCTCAACGACAACTTTCGCGCCCGCCGAGTCCCCCTGCTTCGACAGCTGCTTCATATAGTCAGCCAGCGCTTCAACCTGGCCGGCATTCGGCCAGAAAAAGGGGTTCTGTTCGACCGCTTCCCAGTTAAAAGCAGATTTATCCAGTTTCACCGGCCCAAGCTGAGACAAATAGCCGCGCACGGTCACTCCGTATTTTTCATTGAGGTACTTTTTCGCAATACCCCCGGCAGCAACTCTCATCGCAGTCTCTCTGGCAGATGAACGACCGCCACCACGATAATCGCGCAGCCCGTATTTTCGCTGATAGGTGAGATCAGCGTGTGCCGGGCGAAATACGTCTTTGATATTGCTGTAATCCTTTGAGCGCTGATCGGTATTATGAATAACCAACCCGATCGGGGTGCCGGTAGTAACCCCTTCGAAAACCCCGGACAGGATTTTGACCTCATCCTGCTCGCGGCGCTGCGTCGTAAACTTCGACTGCCCCGGTTTTCGCCGATCGAGATCCCGCTGCAGATCCGATTCTTCCAATCTAAGCCCCGGGGGACACCCGTCGACAATAGCGCCAATCGCAGCGCCGTGGCTCTCGCCGAAAGTAGAGACTGTGAAAAGCTTGCCAAAGCTGTTACCAGACATTAGTTAAGAGCCAATAGTGATGAACAGTCGGTATTGTATCTGCAATGAGCCTTCGATACCGCCAATCGCATATCAACCGGGCCATGGCGTCCCGAGGAACGATGAGTGAGCAATAACAACACTGAACCACGATCGATCGGCACCGGAATGATCGTGGCCATGTGGGTAGTCGTACTGGGACTG
>JAHDHK010000255.1 GCA_020631335.1 Chromatiales bacterium | reverse complement strand
CTGAACCCGAAATGTTCACGTCTTGGTTTTGAGCGGTTAATGAACAATTGCCTATTATGCGCTGAGTCTTCTAGTCCAGCCTGCGCCTTGGGCTGAGTGTTTTTTTCGGTTGTTCCGTTAGATATTGTGCCAGTGCTTTGCGGTGTGTCCGTTAAATCGTAGGGTACTTGTCCAAGCTCCAGTTGTAGAATTTCAAAACCCAGATAATCCGCGTATCGATTTACGATATCCCGCATTCCAAGTGGCGTATCAGCTTCACTTGTTATCGGTGCTGCCACACCAAAGAATTTTGTAGCCTCGGCAATTTGTTTCTTATATAGGCCATTTGGGTCTGTTGCCAGGTTATCGGTATCATATTCAGGCCAGTGCCATTCATCCAGGTTGAACTTTTCAACTTCCGTCTGCAAATTCTCCCAGTACTCGGCCTTGCGCTCATCAATCGGGAAATGAACGGTAAGCATTGCGTGGACGCAGTCTTTGCCAAGTACACCTTCCCAGGTATGCGGCGCCTCATGCTCACCATCTCCGGATAGATGCGCTCTGGCTGCCATCCCATGACGGAAAGCCTCAGGAAAAGATTCGAGTGTGTCTTGGTCAATGTTAAGTGAACACAACCCGTTGTAGGTGAAAGCCAGATCAACAGCGTCCAGTGAAACTGTCGGTTTGATTTTTGAAAGATTAATATTCTTTAAGAAATCGTCCGGTAGAAGTTTTTCATCTATGGTGTTCTTTTTGTTTTGGTTATAGTTCTGCTTTGAGGCTTCGATTCTGTTTTGCAGAAGTGCAGGTAGTGCCTTATCTTCTGTGTTCTGTGTTTTGTTGCGGATTTGATTCAGCAAATTCACACGTATGTATTCGTGGGCAAGAACGCCTAGTAATCCTTTTCTGAAAAACGTATTGATATCGAGCACACCGTCCTCTACTGCGTCTTCCCAGAAACGGAGATCTTTCAGTTGGAGTTTGGTTGTATCGTTTTGCTGACTTTCGCCAATAAGAGTTCGCAGAAACTGTTTAAATTTGTCCGGGGAGTTTTTCTGTTTCTTTATTTTTATAAAAGCAAAAAGGCACCATTCGCGTTTGGTAAATACGCTGGGTAGAAAGTATTCCTGGATGGCGTTTTCATATTCACTTTTCAGCTTGCTTTTTGTGGTCTCTGTTGTTGGTGTTTTGCTTTCAATACTCATTTTCTTAGATCCTGCGTTCTTTGCGCCTGTTCTGCATCGTAGATACCTCCTGCACCTGGAAAGTTTGTGGCGTACTGAAGGTTTTCGCGCAGGAACTCATCAAACAGTCCGCCAATGTCGCTTCTGGATGAACCATCCGGGTTTCGCGTACGTGCAACGAATTCGTCGAACTTGCTTTTAAATGTGCTTAGTTGATGAATTCTCGGTACTGTCAGATGAGGATACGCAGCATAAAATGCATCTGTTGGTATCTGATGACGACGGGCGTATAGCCACCAGCGTTCAAAGTTGTGAGTCCCGGGATAGCCATAGCAGTTACCCCAGATGCGATCCGCATCATCACCGATAAATTCAGCTACCTTACGGGCATAGGATTTTAAATCTCCGTCAAAATTAGAGGTGAATATCAGCCATGAAACGAAACGGGCTTTTTCCTTTTTGGTGTCGCTATCGGTATCTGCCCTTTCAGAGCCGCCTTTCTTTTTGGCATTGATCTCGGCGGATACATCTTCAAAGTCATCTATTTGATGTGGAATATTGTGAAGAGACGATGGTGCTTTTGTGGTAGCAGAATCCCCATCAGGGCGATCTTCTTCGGAAGGTTTTTCTACTACGTAGTCTACAAAGTTGGGTACATTGGAATATTGCAGAAACTGCTCTGGTCTTAGTACAAACCAGCGTGCGTAGTGAATGTTGGTGATCAGCCTTGTGAATGATGGTATACCGCTCGACTCACGTTTGTGCAGCGACTCAAGATGATCGCGCAGGCGTTGCTCGTAAGTACGCATTTCACCAGGTATGAGTCCCGGTTTAATGGGTGTCAACAGCGTGAATTCGCTGACAACACCGGTAGTTTTTGATTCAGCCCAATCAACTGCCGACTGTGTTTGCCTGTGCTTTGGCTCAGACATTTGTTTCCTCCTGGTTGCCGGGTCGCCAGACCCGCAAGACTACATCAGATATTTCATTGCTGTGATTCAATCAGGCCGGTGAATTGGACAAATCCAGATGCATCGGATTTTTTTCTCAGACCGGTTCAATGAACATACTTTCATCTATTTGTTATCAGCGTGTATGGCACTTGGGTGAGTTTAGTAACGCTGTGCGCTCCGCTCCTTCCTTTCACCAGCATCCAGTTTTTCAGATTGTGGTATTTGTATCAATACTACAAATCAACCACAGTGCACGCGTTTTTGCTCATTTCTGCCCCAGGTTGGCCTTGCGGTTAGAGCCGTGTTTTGCCGTTACATCATCGATGGCAAAAACAACGCAATAGCTGGTACCAGCGCTAACAATATTATTCGGAAAATATCAGCCACCCAGAAAGGCGTCACTCCCTTAAAAATAGTCTTAACAGAAACATCCTTAAGCACCCCTTTCAACACAAAAACATTCATACCTATGGGTGGTGTAATTAAACTGATCTCGGTAGCTACGACGACAAGAATCCCGAACCAGACCAGGTCGAAGCCCAGCCCCTGAACCAGTGGTGCGAAAATCGGGACGGTAAGCAGGATCATTGATAGTGATTCAAACACGCAACCCAGAATCAGGTAGATCGCAAGGATGACGAAAATCACACCCATTGGAGGGAAGTCGAAGCCCTGGGCGATGTTAAGCAGCGCATCCGGTAGACCGGCGCGGTTGACGAAGTTGGAAAAGATCATCGCACCGAAGACCACCAGAAACAGCTTGGCTGTGGTTAAGGTGGTTTCACGTGCGACTTCGAGCAGTATGCTCCACGTGAGTGCGCCGCGAAAGTACGCAATGGCGATGGCACCCGCTGCCCCCATGCCGGCGGCTTCTGTGGGTGTGAATGCACCGACGTAAATGCCGCCGATAACAAAGATGAACAGCCCGAGCGTGGTCCAGACATCTCGCAGCGCAATTAGGCGATCTTTCCAGGAGGTTTTTTCACCGGCCGGTCCTGCTTCAGGATTGCGGGACACGACGAATAATACCGCGGCCAGATAGAACAATACGCCGATGATGCCCGGCAGTATTCCGGCGATAAACAGCTTTCCGACCGACGCGTTGGTGATCAGGCCGTAGATAACCAGGATGACGCTGGGCGGAATCAATATGCCCAACGTGCCGCCGGCGGCGATAGAGGCGCTGGCTAGAGAATCATCGTATTTGTAGCGTCTCATTTCCGGCATGGAGACTTTTGACATAGTGGCGGCGGTGGCGAGTGATGAGCCGCAGATGGCGGAGAAGAATCCGCAGGCGACAATGGTGGACATCGCCAGGCCGCCGCGCCGGTGCCCTAAAAACGCGTAGGCCGCACGATACAGTTCTTTCGCCATGCCGCCGCGGTCGACCATCAAACCCATTAATATGAAAAGAGGAACAACAGAAAGGCCGTAAGACTGACCACTGTCGATAACCAGCCGTGCGGCATTCGACATGCCGGCGCGGTAGTTGGATAATTCTGAAAAACCCACCAGGCCGACCAGCCCCAGTGCCACGCCCAGCGGCATTCGCAAAAAGGCCAGCACCAGTACAGCGGCAAATCCTATTAATGCGATGGTCATGAAGGTTCACCACTTTGGTTTTCCTCCGGAACTTGTCCCGGTGTACTGATCAAAGAAAGTAGTCGCAGGGCAGCCATGACGGCTGCTGCAAAAATAGAAAACGAGATAAATCCAACAACCGGCCAGCGCGGAATGGCCAGATATTCGGTGACGTCTTCGTCTTCAAATGCTCGAACTGCGTAGTCAAAGGTTCTGTCTCCGATGCGGTAGGCGACATAGACGATCACCACCAGCATCACGATGGAGAACACCCAGCCAAGCCATCCGCGCCGGAACAGGGAGATCAGATCGACAATGATGTGATCGTTACGCAGGAACATAAGTGGAAAGGAAAAAAAGATGATGCCGGCCATGCAAATTCGAACCAGCTCAACCGCACCGACGACCGGGTTGTTAAAGAAGTATCGACCTATAACATCGACACACGTAAGCACCACCAGCGCCAGCAACACAACGGCGGCGATGTTGGCAAACAGCAGGCTGGCTTTATCCGCCAGCGCTACTGTTTTTTTCAACAATGACTGCATGCCTGTTCAGTACCAGAAATTACTTGATTTGTGATTTCAGAAATTCAAGGGCGGCCGCTGCATCGACACCACGGCCATTGACTTCCTCAAGCACGGCAGCTTCGATACCAGCAGTTTTTTCTTTGTAAAAAGCTCGCTGACCCGGATCCATTTCGATGATATTCAGGCCGTTGTCTGCGACGGCTTTTTCACGTCCGAGCGTGTCTGCCTCGTCCCAGACCTTACCGATCCAGCGGGACATTTCGACACCGCGCATATCGTCGATACACTGTCGGTCGGCATCTGACAGTCCGTCGTAGGTATCGGAATTCAGAATGATCGCAAAAGAGGTGGTGTACATGCCGTCAGGGTTAACGTAGCTATATTTGGCCAGCTCAGCAATTTTGAAGGCGAACATGGTTTCGGCCGGGAAGAAAACGCCATCGGCAACGCCGGAGGCTAGGGTTTCATAAACCGCCGGTGCCGGGACATTAACCCCTGCCACGCCAAGTGCAGAGCCAATCATGTTGGCTACGCCACCGCCGACTCGCAGTTTCATACCGTCCACCGATCGGTAGCCGTCTTCCAGTTCTTCAAGCGTATTCAGCAGGCCCGGACCATGTACGAAGTTTGACAATACCTCGACGCCTTTTGCTTCTTTTGCATCGGCCAGGTATTTTTCAAATGTCATTTGATATGCGGTGGAAATCTGCTCGGAGTTGCCGGCAATACCGGGCAGCTCGGCTAGTTTGCTGACCACGAATTTGCCCGGAGTGTATCCATGAACGATCCAGGTCATGTCTGCCACACCGTCACGTACAGTGTCATATTGGGCGGGAGGAGGTGCCAGACCAAACTCAACTTTAAGGCTTAGATCGCCACCGGAACACTCTTTCAGTATTTCGTTGATGCGCGGGAAAGTCACAGCATTCATGTTGTGGTTGGGGCCAGCCCAGGAAGAAACCGTCAGAACGGTTTCTGCAGATGCCACAGACGCGCTGACAGTAGCCGCCATGGCTACGGCGCAAAGTGCCAGATTTTTCATAATATCCTCTCGATCTTCGATGTTGTTGTGCGTTATCAACCGGGCTGCACCGCCTGGCTCACGTTGCAGATAATACGATGAAATTGATCGGAGTTCTTGGGTAATCCCGCCTTACCCGGGGGGTAATTGGTCATCTGTAAGCCGGTTGTCTGCTTCATTGTGCGACGATGAACCTGATGGCGTTGATGTCAGACACTCACGCAGCAAATTGCGCTTGAAGTCAGCGGTACGCTGGCTTCGCATTCTTCTGCCATTATTTAGCTGGTATTTAATCCAAATGACCCCGCTTGCGTAGCGTTCAGTATGACTGCGATTATCAACGAAGCGGGCAGATGCCAGTGGTTGATCCGGGATGTCTATTGTTTGGAATCTCACACATACTGCCGGCCTGATCTCGACTACTCTTAATAAGGCATACAGGTGCCATCTCGCGGCCACCTCGTCTTCAGGATACCCATACTTCCATGATAAAACGGATAATTCTCACCATTTTCGGGCTTCTCCTGCTCATTGGAGCGCTTGGCGGTATCAAGGGGATGCAAATCGGTGCGTTGATCGCTGCCGGAAAGGAAATGCGTCCGCCACCGACGACGGTTGCCTCTGCGTCTGTGGAAGCGGTGCAGTGGGGAAATTCAATTTCTGCCATCGGCACACTTGAAGCGGGACAGGGTGTGATGATCACCGCTGAAGCCCCCGGTCGCGTTGACAAGCTGATGTTCAGCGGGGGTGAGCGGGTGAAGGCCGGCGATATTCTGGTGCAGCAGGATGTATCATCGGAGTTGAGTCAGCTGGAGCAGGCGCAATCTTCACTGAGTCTTGCGCAGAGTAACTTTACCCGGATCTCGCGGTTATACAACAACAAGGTGCTGTCGCGGGCCGAGTTTGATTCAGCCAAATCCCAGCGCAGTTCTGCACAGGCGCAACTCGACGGTATACAGGTCACTATCGATAAAAAACAGATTGTCGCCCCTTTCGATGGGCGCCTGGGATTGAGCCTGGTGGATGTCGGGCAGGATGTTTCAGCCGGTGTGTCGATTGTTTCGCTGCAGGCAGTTGATCCGATGCTGGTGAATTTTTCCATGCCGCAGCAGGCACTGGCGCGGGTCAAAACGGGGTACGACATCCAATTGTCCACTGATGCGGCGCCGGGTCAGACTTTTACCGGAAAGATCAACGCCATCAATACTCAGATCGACAGCGTTACCCGATCAGTGCTGGTGCAGGCTACGCTTGATTCAATCGGTGGATCAGAAGATCCAGGCCTGCTGCCCGGCATGTATGCAAACGTTGAGGTCATGTTGCCCGAGACGAGTCCGGTGCTGACTGTTCCGAGTACTGCGGTGAGTTTTGCTACTTATGGTGACTCTGTATTTGTGCTCGAAGCATCCGATACCGGTGGCCTGACTGCACGCCAGCAGTTTGTGCAACTGGGTGAGCGGCGCGGAGATTTTGTCGCGGTGACGAAAGGGCTTGAGGCCGGGCAGCAGGTGGTCAGCGATGGTGTGTTCAAGCTGCGTAACGGTGCGAATGTTGTGCTGAACGAGGAGGGCAAGATAGCGCCTTCTGAAAACCCGGATCCGGACAACACTTAAGCCACGGCGTAATAAACAATGAACTTTACGGATATTTTTGTTCGCCGCCCGGTACTGGCTATTGTGGTCAGTCTGCTGATACTGATTGCCGGTATACAGGCGCTACAGGGCTTAACCATTCGCCAGTACCCTCGCAGCGACAACGCGGTAGTCACCATTACTACCACCTATGTCGGAGCCAGTGCCGATCTGGTGCGCGGCTTTATCACGACGCCGCTTGAACGTGCAGTGGGTGGTGTGGACGGTGTGGACTACGTGCAGTCTTCGAGTGCTCAGAGTGTGTCTACCATTAACCTGCGGCTTGAACTGAATTATGACCCGATCAAGGCGCTGTCTGAAATTAACTCCAAAGTCTCGCAGGTGCGCGGTGATCTGCCACCCGAGGCCGAGGTGCCCGTAATCTCTGTGGAATCGGCGGATAGTGCGTTTGCTTCTGCCTATCTGAGCTTTACCTCGGATATTCTGGAACCCAATCAGGTAACTGACTTCCTGGTGCGGGTGGTGCAGCCCAGGCTTGGTGCGCTTGATGGTGTACAGCGCGCTGAGGTGCTCGGGGCCAGAACTTTTGCGATGAGAATATGGCTCGATTCAACCAAGCTTGCAGCGCACAACCTGTCGCCTTCTCAGGTGAGACAGGCACTGGCAGCCAACAACTATTTATCCGCGCTCGGTCAGACACGCGGGTCGTTGTTACAGATTAATCTCGAAGCAAACACCGACCTCAATACAGTCGAAGACTTTAAAAAACTGGCGGTGCGCTCGCAGGATGGCGCGGTCATTCGTCTGGAAGATGTGGCCACAGTTGAGCTGGGCTCGGAAAACTATGACACGGTGGTTCGCTATAACGGTGATGAAGCAATTTTTATGGGTATCTGGCCGTTGCCGAATTCCAATACGCTCAGTGTGATTGCCGGTGTACGCGAAGAGCTTGAAAGTATTAAAAGTACATTGCCCAGTGGTATGCAGGCCACAATGGCATACGACGCCTCTGAATACATCCAGAGCTCGATTATTGAAGTGATCAAAACGCTGACGGAAACACTGTTGATAGTGATTCTGGTGATCTATCTGTTCCTGGGTTCATTGCGATCAGTTCTGGTGCCCATTGTGGCGATACCGATCTCGTTGATTGGTGCGGTATTCCTCATACAGTTATTCGGCTTCAGCGTGAATCTGCTGACTCTGCTTGCCATTGTGCTATCGGTTGGGCTGGTGGTGGACGACGCCATTGTGGTGGTAGAAAACGTTGAGCGACATATTGCCGAAGGTAAAACGAGATTACAGGCAGCGTTACTTGGTGCGCGCGAACTGACTGGTCCGGTAATCGCCATGACTGCAACGCTGGTGGCGGTGTATCTGCCCATAGGGTTGCAGGGTGGGCTGACGGGCTCTTTGTTCCGCGAGTTTGCCTTTACGCTGGCAGGTGCGGTGACGATCTCCGGCATTGTTGCACTGACGTTGT
>JAHDHK010000254.1 GCA_020631335.1 Chromatiales bacterium | reverse complement strand
GAAGCTGAAAGAAGCTTCGCTCCAGGTCGACCACCATCGGGAACTACGGTTATCTCCCAATCGCACCCACTCCCCCGTATCGCTTCGCTCTATCTTCCAGACCCAGGGCGCGGTTTGATAGTCCGGACCCCGGTAGTTCACATCGAGCGACAGGCCGGTGATTGATTCGACCGGTATGTGATCGGGCAGATGATAGGCTTGATAGCCGAGGTACGCGCCGGTATCGTCGGGGATCAGCTTAATGAACCGTGTCCAGTCATCACTGCTGTTTTTTTGATCCTTCTCGTGCAGACTGATAAAAGTCTGGTCTTTGCCGAGTTCTCCTATTTCCGAGGTTAGCTCGTCAGTGAGCAACACATGAGTTCGAAGGTTTGGTGATACAGCGGCAGACCCGGCTCTGGTATTGTCCCGGGTATCACGAATCATCCATCCAGCGACGGCCGCCACAGTGAGTGCCGCGACAGACACCAGAGCAGCTGCCAGTAATTTCGGTCGCCCCGAAGGGAAACCCTGCGTGACCTTTACGGGAGTTGGCACATCGTCGGCACCCGGGCTGAGTAAGGTGGTCAACTCCGAGTCGGTCAGATTTCCATGACCGGCCAGCTCCATAAACCGGTTGGCTTCCTTTGTGTCAGTCAGCACGCCAAGCCGGTTCAGACCCCAGATGAGAGCAATGCAGCGAGGACGGGAGTTGAGTTCACGATTGCCTTTCTCAAGGCGGCTCAGCGTCGGCGCGTCCAGCACACCGCTGAAGTAGGAAGAGGCATCGTTGTAGATGTCGATGTGCTCAAGCGCAAGCCGTTCCTGCGAGTCGATTTCTATCACGAGCTGCGAGAGCTTTTCGATGAACTGTCCCTGAGTCAGACCCGCTTGCTGGCGGTAACCGCGCAGTCGCTGTCCCCACGTCGGGCTGTCAGGCATCCGCGGTGTTGTCGCTGTAGGCATGTCCGGAAGTACCTGAATTGTCAGTCTTTGTCACCGTTGACAAGTGTTTTTTGCCCGAGCTGGCAAAGCTATTGTCACGAACGGCGGCGTAACGTGGCGTTCCGCAGGCGTTGGATTTCCCAACATCGCGAACAACACAGGATTATCTCATGAATCTTCGAAAAGTACGATTTGAACCAACTGCGATCGGGCTGTTGCTTACCGCTCTGGGTGCGACCTTTACCCCCGTTATAAAAAGTGTTGCGGCAGAGACGGTGACTTATCGCCCGACTGAGCATTTTGAACTGATGACGTCGCCCGGCGTTGGTTTTCAGGAATTTGTTGCCCGCGTTCCCAGCGACCAGCAACTCGCCAGCTGCAGCTACGACAACACCGTTGAACAGGCAGGACTGTCAGGGGGCTCACTTTATATCCGGCTGTTGTGGCGTGACCTTGAACCAGCAGAAGGCCAGTATGCTTGGCCGCTACTTGACAGACTTTTCGAATGCGCCGGGCAAAAAAACCAGACCGTCGATTTTCGGCTCATGGTCTCGTGGCCTGGTGCAGGTGATAAGAATTGCTGGAACAACGCCAGCGAGAACGACAATCTTGACCATGCAATTCCGTGCTGGCTGGTGCGCAAGGGCGCACGGGAACTCGAACACAATGGCGTTGGCGGCATTCCAGCCACCTATGTTCCGGATTGGGAAGACGCAAAGATTCGCAGGGCACACGCCAGGCTGGTGATGGCACTGGGGGCGCGCTATGCGAACAATGTCAGATTGAATTCGGTTGACATCGGTTCTGTCGGGTTCTGGGGTGAATGGCATACCTTCCCGGCGGATGCCCGTCTGATGCCAAGCAAAGCGAGGCGTAAAGAAATCATCGACCTCTACGCCAATGCATTCCCGAACACGCCACTGGTGATACTCGCAGAAATCTTAAAAGACCAGGTGAACGGCGACACCGAAATTGCCGACTACCTGTATCAGAACTACGCGGGCCGCTTCGGATGGCGCGGTGACAGCTGGGGCGTGTCGGGGCATCATTACAATGACTACGAACCGATTCATGCACAAAATTCAGAGCTGTGGAAAACCGGTCCGGTGGCGATGGAAGTTACCGGTGTCATGAATGAATGGCCAGCGCGTTTCAACACTGGGGGGTACAGCGAAGTACTGCCGATCGACACCATTGTCAACGACACTTTGGACTGGCATGCCTCTCTGGCGCACAACAAGGCCAGCGTAATACCACAGGCGTTTATCGACCACCCTGATTCCAACGTGCGGGATATGCAATTCCTCTCGCGCTGGATGGGACCCCGACTGGTATTAGACCAGGTGAACTACAGTGCTCAGGTGAGCGCCGGACAGTCCAGTCAGATAGAGTCGGTATGGATTAATCGAGGTTCAGCACCGCTGTATCGCGACTTCCGGATCTGGTACCGCTTGCGAGACAGCTCCGGTAACGGCACAACTGTACGTACAGGCACCACACTCAAAGGCCTGCTACCGGCAGGCCCTAACGGGGTGGCCAAAACCTCGGTTATCGACATTCCGGGTTCGCTGCAAAGTGGCGACTACACACTGGAAATCGCCGTAGCCCATGTCAATGATGCAGGTTTGAAGATACCTCTTGCCATAGAAGGCAGCGGTGCAAATGGCTGGTATGAAATGGGACCGATCACTGTTTCAGCCCAAACACGGTTAACCGGCATCACCGCACTGGCACCGGTTAATACTCAGCGTGCTTCGTCTATTGTCGATGGATATTCAAACACCCGGTGGAGCAATGGCGGTGATGCTTCTAACGCATTTTTTACTATTGATCTCGGATCGGTCAGTGACGTTTCGCTTATCCGCTATCAAGATGGCTACAGCCGCAATCTGCGTATAACGATCGATGGTGTTGAGGTTTTCTCCGGCTGGACGGCAGCGGGTGACAACCTACTCTCAGAGATTCCTGTAGCGCCGGTTGTTCAGGGGCGGATGCTGCGTTTCGAGCTTAATACCGGAAACTGGTTAGTGCCGCAGGAAGTGCAGGTTTTCGGGTCGTCGTCGAACGTTACCGGCAGCCGTCTCATAGACATGCATAACGGTTTTCTGCTCGGCCAGAATCAAGTCTGGACACCGCTCAACCAGAACCAGGGTTCACTGAACCCCGCCGACCAGCTGGTTCAGACTTTTCGATTCACTGAACAGGTCGCCGCTGGATCAAACCGCGCGGCTTTTGCTGCTGTATCAGCCGCCACCGAGCTTGATGTCAACGAGCTCATCGTATACCGCGGCTACCTCGGTGAACATCTGGTCAGCAAAGTGACTTCGGTGATCAACGGTATCGCCACATTCTCGCCGAAACTTAAAGTCGCCCAGGCAATTAACAGTGAGTTCTGGAGTCTTTACGGTGACGGTGCTCACCCCAATAAGCGCGGCTACAACGCCCTCGGTGACTTCGTAATTTCGCAGTTCGACTGGATTGAATTCAACCGCATGAAAAACAAAAAGCATCTATTCCTGGGAGATAGCTGGATGCAGCAGGGTGCATTGAACAACGGGCGCCTGGGCGACCGCATCACCACATTGCTAGGCGGGGAATCTGCCATTCAAGCGACTAACCGTGCCGTAGGCGGGCGAACCTCAGAAGATGTACGTCGTGCGCTTATCAGCGATTTTGCAGCAGCGGGCGGTGACCCTGATTACGTATGGCTTATCGTCGGTACAAACGATTACTTTCAGCGGGTAACGCCATCGAACTTCGTCGCCAACGTGGCAGCTATCGTAGAATATATCGAGGCACAAGGAGCAACAGCTATTGTGCTGAATTCATCGGTCGGGTTACTGGACGGCTCAATAGCCGACAGGGAAGAGATGCTCAGACTGTCTCGCCAATACGCCGCTGCCGAGCAGAACTACTTCGACCAACGCTGACATTCAAACCTGCCATTTGAAGTGAACTCATCCCGGCCCCTTCGCGAAAAGCAGGGTCGGGATGACATTACCCCGGAGCATTTCATTGCTCTTCACGGTTTATACGCCTGCGACTTACAATTTTGGCCAATCCATACATAATTAGCTGAACAATAAACGCAAATACAGGAACAATGAATATAAACCAAAGTACGACCGTACCACGATCACTCGTTGAATCAGAACTTTTCAAATAGCTAATGATCAATGCAATGAATAACACAGATGTAAAAGCCATTACCACTGCTAGCACATACCGTTATCCCTTAAGCCAGACTATGCATGGCATTAAAAAAAAAACAGACACATTAAAAAAAATAAAACAAATACACCAAGAGCATTACTCATACTTCCCCTCATACTTCCTGAAGCAGCGAAATAAGCCATAAAAATAGATGCCACAAAAATAGCTACAACTAAAACACATACGGACATAGCTATATACTTAGTCTACATCAAACGCGCTACAAGTAATCCACAGCCTGTAATTCCCTATAAAACACCAACTACAAACACAGGAAAACTAGAGTAACTTTGTTTCAGTCGCAACGCCTGCGTTAATACTCGACTCGAGCTACTCTTAGCCAAATTGCACCTACAGGCAAGCAGAGTATTGCAAGAATAACGAAACTTACCAGGGAAAACACTATAGCTGGAGGCCCGAAACCTACGAACGCGAGAAATATCGCGGGCACAAGAGAAAATAATGCAAGTAGCACGTAGCTTACCATACGGAATCTTGAACGATTCAACATGCTCATACGATATAACACGTACCCGGCAAGCGGAAATACTACCGAACAAAATAGCAGCGCTGCGATACAATGGACGATAATAATAAACCCACCCTGTGCTTCCGATGCATCGATTGGTGGACCATAGTTGTATTCATAATAAGCGAAGCCCAAAACCAGCACGGGCACAAGACCGCCGACTATCGTGGAAACCAATGACGCCCTGACCAATCTTGGTTCTTTAACTTTCATGTATCGCTATTTTCTCGCAAAAAGGCAACTTGGGAAGATGAAAATATTCAGCCACGCCAGTTTCTTAGCCGGCAAACTATTATAAAGCCACCTCGAGAAACCTCTGTTATTTTTTTGATAGCCTTACCCGGTTCATTCGGTTAGCTAATATGCGTAGCCCAGTAGAATGATGAATACTCCTTTTGCAGCCTAAGGTTTAAGTGCCTTCTGATGTTTTTTTTCAACTTCCTGCTGCTTGTGACCTTTTTAGATTTGCGCCAAAAGCGACGTTATATTTCTTCACCATTTTTTTGCCATCAGACAGATATATCAGGCTTTCAGATTTATCCACCTTTACCAAGCCAATTCCAGCTATAGCTGACGTTGAAATGAATATTGCTATAGCTATGACTGGCAGGTAGATTACTCTCATAAGCCGTAACGCAGACGACAAAATAGGAGCATAAAGCGGGTATCATTGCCCTGTTTTGTGTTTTTCTTCAATTACTGCATTCATTGATCAGTCAGTCCTCATCAAGAATCTGCTTTATGTCTTCTACTTCCGGCATCAACGCCACTACTTGCACTTAATTACTGACATCACTGCCATGATACGAACACTACACGCCATCATCTTCGCACAGCCGCTCCGATACCGCGAGCAGTGCTGCCTGCACTCGGGTTTGCACCCCCAGCTTCTTTAAAACCGCTCGCACGTGCAGTTTAACTGTACCGTCGACTATGCCTAATTCACTGGCGATGTGCTTATTACTCTCACCGCGTGCGATGTGTTTAAGAATATCCATTTCACGCGGGGTCAGGTTGTAGGCATTGCCGCTTTTACCCGGCTCGTCTTTTACGACAGCGGCACGGGCCAGTAAGCCGGTGAATTCCTGCGCCACGACTGTCTCCCCTTGTTTGGCGCGCTTAAGCAGTTCGACCAGATGATCGGGGTCCATATCTTTTAACAGGTAACCCACTGCACCCAGTTTCAGTGCCCGGAGCACATCGCCTTTTTCTATGCTGGTGGTCAGAATGACTACTTTCTGTTCGGGGTTGTTTCGTCGAACCTGCTCGAGAATTTCTAGCCCGCCTGTCTCTCCCATGCGCAGATCGAGTAACACAATATCGGGCCGGTGCTGTTCGACCAGCGCCAGTGCGTCATCTGCACTGCCTGTCATGCCTGCGATGTTTAATCCGCGACCACTCAACAGTTCATTGAGTCCGGTGCGAAACAAGGTGTGATCATCAATAATGACAAGACTTACAGTGTTCAACGTGCTTATCCCTGTGATGTTGGCTGTGATGTTGGCTGTGATGTTGGCTGTGATGGCGGCTGCAGGGCCGCAGGCGGCAGTTTCAGGCTGATACGGGTGCCTTCTCCGGGCTCGGAGTCGATATCGAGGATGGCCCCGACCGTCAGTGCCCGGTCGCGCATGATAGATAAACCGATGTGATCACCGATTGCATCGCCTTTATTGTTTTCGTTGTCACTGCCGAGTGAAGACAGCTCAAAGCCGACTCCATCGTCTTCTATCAGCAGGTTGCGCACACCGGAGTGATCTACACGAAGATATACACGGATGGTGGTGGCATTGGCGTATTTGTTGGCGTTGATCAGTGCCTCGCGCACGATACGCTGTACTACGGTTGATTCACGCGCACTGGCCGCGATATGAGGGCTGTCGTTTTGAAAGAATACCGGTATGCCACCGGCGCTGTTGTGATCTTCGATAATGCTTTGCAGTGAGTCGCCAAAGTGCTGCCCCTGTGCCGGCTGCCGGGTTTGCCCGATCAGCTCGCGCACTTCTACATTGGCCTCATCAATGGTTCCTTCCACCCGAAGTACATCTTTGATGACATCGGCGGCAGGATTATTTTGCAGTGTTTCGCGCAGCATTCGCACCTGATACCGGCACGCCAGCAGGGTCTGCGCCAGTGAGTCATGTATTTCGGCACCGAGCATGGCACGCTCTTTAACTACCCGCGCCTGCTGCACCGATTCGAGAACGTAATGCCTGGCAATAAACATACTGAGCTGCTCTGACAAGGTTTTAAACACTTGCTGCGACTCGCGACGTTTAAGCTGTTCATGATCGCTGCTGATCACCAGTAATACGCCAACCGGTTCAGTACCGCGAAACACCGGTATACGCAGGCCGGTGTCATCGACAGTGAGTTCGTTCACCAACGACAATAGATCGCTCTTTTCGGTAAAGGCTGCCCGATCACTGGCCGCCTGTATGTCGAGCGAGTCATCTACTTTCAGGTATGCACCGACAGCTGCATTGTCGAGCCAGTCAGCCAGCGACTGACAAACTGTGTTTAAAACCGATTGCTGATCGAGCTCGCGCGCAACATCGGAGGTGAGCTGGAACAATAACTCCAGCACGCGGTTCTGGCTTTCGAGCCTGCGTGTCTGGCTTTCTACCAGGGTTTCCATTTCATCGGATAAGCGCCTGAGTGAGGTGCCGACGTTTCGAGTGTGGAAGTCGAGCTCTTTATAATGCGAGTGATTCTCAGGCAGGTCGATAGTAGAGCGAAGCTCCCCGTCGCAGATTTGTTGAATCCATTTTCGGGTGGCGAGCTCCGGCTCTATCAACTGCTCACGAATAACACTCCAGATCATGACCACCCCCAGCACAACCAGCCCGCCTACCAGTGCCAGCATGAATCTGCCGGGAAGCCACTGCGGCAGTAATAAAGACATACTGATGATGACAACAATAACGGCTGCGAAACCTGCCAACAGCCATTTAACGGCATTTTTTGCGTTGACCGCACGCCCGAACGCAGAGAGTTCTCCGCGACGACGGGTGTAGTCTGTTTCGGGCAGCGACACGGCACCTGCGTTATTGCTGTGTATTTTCTGCATCATCCTGAGCCTGATTCATTTACAGAGCGACAGGTAAACGCGACAGTAGCGCCTCTAGAAATGGCAGCATTTCTGCTTTTTATCGGGTAAATAAATTGCCGCACTTCCCATGCGATGAAGCCGGGTATAAGAACCACTTTTATTGTTTGGTCAGCCAGGCTGCTTTGTAATGGCATTGCTGACTTGAGCGCGTTCATGAATCTTGCGGGTCAGGCGGGACAAATGTCGGGTCGTTCGGATTGAGAAAAATAAAGTGCATTTTTCCGTCTTCCAGTTCTACGTAGTCAAGCTCGGTGCCCGCCAGTAACGGCTTGTGCTCATTGGCAATGACAACATCAATTCCGCTGCTTGCCACCATGGCATCGCCCGGACCGGGCTCATCGAAGCCCATCTGGTATTCGATAGCACCCTCTTCATTTTTTTTAGCAGCAATGCGCAGCGGCATGTCATCGAAGTCGTGATGCTCCATGCTGCGCTTGAGCTCTTTGGCCGCTGCTTTGGTCACTTTAAACACAATGGCTCCATTGATGATTTCGGTTATTACGGGTGTGCGGCCGCTACAATTGTGTTGCGCCGATGTCTCTCCACCCTGGATAAGAAATCATCTATCCAAGGGGTCTGC
>JAHDHK010000253.1 GCA_020631335.1 Chromatiales bacterium | reverse complement strand
ATCTTTTGGAGAGTCAACATTGACGGTCGAAAGCGGTTTTAATTCTCCGCAAACGTCAGTGGAACTTTCACGGCACTGGACTAAAGTGGAATTCGACGATCCACAGAGTAACTTTGAGGTGGGTACTTTGAAGTTATGCTGCGGCGGTCGTTCGCTCGAGCTGGGCAAGTTGCTGAGCAAAAACGAGAAACGTCAGTTGTACGACGAGCTGCAACGGTGTCTTGGTTTTAAACAGACTAAGCTCAGGCTGGTGTCCTGACGAAGTCGCAAAACATTTGCTATTGCTCCAAAAAAGGCAATGGCGAGCTAGAATCCTGGTTATTTGAATTGGAGAAGGTCCGAATGAGGTCCGCAATGTCTATTGGTAGCCGCTGGTTGGTGGCGCTGGCAGTGTTGGTGAGCAGTCAGCAGGCGCTGGCTGATATCAACATGCCTGTAGGTGTGACGCCGATCAGTAAAGAAGTCTACGGGCTGCACATGATGATCTTCTGGATCTGCTGCGCTATCGGTGCTGCGGTATTCGGTGTGATGTTTTATTCCATGTTCAAACATCGCAAATCAAAAGGGGCCAAAGCTGCGGACTTTCATGAAAGCACCACGGTAGAAATTATCTGGACGGCGGTGCCGCTGTTTATTCTGATTGCCATGGCGATTCCGGCAGCTAAAACGCTGATCGCAATGGAAGACACCAGCGATGCAGAGGTGACCATCAAAGTCACCGGCTATCAGTGGAAATGGCATTATGAGTATCTCGACTCGGGCATCAGCTTTTTCAGTAGCCTGCACCCTGAGCACAATGCTGCCAGGCAGGTGGGATCCGGTGCTGATGTCAGCCAGTTCGAAAACTATCTAAAAGAGGTTGATCGCGAACTGGTGCTTCCAGTCGGCAAGAAAGTGCGCTTCCTCCACACATCTGCTGATGTGATTCATTCGTGGTGGGTGCCTGCTCTGGCGGTCAAGAAAGATGCGATTCCAGGATTCATCAATGAAAACTGGGCGCTGATCGAAGAGCCGGGCGTCTATCGTGGAAAGTGTACAGAGCTGTGTGGTCGGGACCACGGGTTTATGCCTGTTGTTGTCCGTGCTCTGCCGGAAGATGAATATCTGGCATGGGTCGAAGAAAATGCACCGGCCCCGGCCATCACTGAAGCAGATACAGCCGCGTCTCAGCAGGTCGCCGCAGCGGATGAAGATGCCGACCGCGAATGGGCCATGGATGAACTGATGGCCAAAGGGGAAGGGGTTTACAACACTTACTGCTCGTCCTGCCACCAGGCAAACGGTGAAGGACTGGCTGGAGCCTTCCCGGCGATTGCCGGTAGTGCAATAGCGAATGGACCGCACGATGCCCACATCAGCACAGTCTATGTAGGGGTTGCGGGGACTGCGATGGCCTCATTCGCCGCCCAATTGAGCGATGTCGATATGGCGGCCGTACTTACCTATCAGCGCAATGCGTTTGGCAATACGGTCGGCGATACCATCCAGCCGTCTGCCATCAAGGCACTGCGTTAACCACAGTTTCCTATTACTACTGATTATTGAGCCTACCGGAGTTCACTATGAGTGCTGCATCAGCAGAACATCACGATCATGATGATCACCACGGACCAGCACCGGGCTGGACCCGCTGGTTATATACCACCAACCATAAAGACATCGGCACTTTGTACCTGTTGTTTTCACTGGTAATGTTTTTTATCGGTGGCGGTATGGCGCTGATCATCCGTGCCGAGCTTTTTCAGCCCGGTCTGCAAATGGTCGACCCACTGTTTTTTAACTCGATGACCACCATGCACGCACTGGTCATGATCTTCGGGGTGGTGATGCCGGCGTTTGTCGGACTGGCCAACTGGATGATACCAATGATGATTGGCGGCCCCGATATGGCACTGCCACGGCTGAACAACTGGAGCTTCTGGATCATGCCATTTGCTTTCCTGTTGTTGCTGTCGACTTTGTTCATGGAAGGCGGTGGCCCGGCGGGCGGCTGGACGCTGTACGCGCCATTGTCGTTACAGGGTGGTGACAGCTTTGCCTTTGTTATTTTCTCCATTCACTTCATGGGGATCTCATCGGTGATGGGGTCGATCAACATTGTGGCGACTATTTTCAACATGCGTGCTCCCGGCATGTCGCTGATGAAAATGCCATTGTTTGTCTGGACCTGGCTGATCACTGCGTTTCTTTTGATTGCTGTGATCCCGGTACTTGCCGGTGCTGTCACTATGCTGCTGACCGACCGTTATTTCGGTACCAGCTTTTTCAGTGCTGCCGGCGGTGGTGACCCTGTGATGTACCAGCACATTTTCTGGTTCTTCGGTCACCCCGAGGTGTACATTCTTATTCTGCCTGCGTTCGGCATTATCTCCTCCATCATCCCTACCTTTGCACGCAAGCCGCTGTTCGGTTACGCCTCAATGGTGTACGCCACAGCCTCGATTGCATTTCTGTCGTTCATTGTGTGGGCCCATCACATGTTTACCGTCGGAATGCCGCTGGCTGGTGAGATGTTTTTCATGTTTGCCACCATGATGATATCGGTTCCTACCGGTGTGAAAGTGTTTAACTGGATTGCTACTATGTGGCGCGGGTCAATGACCTTAGAAACCCCCATGCTGTTCGCGGTCGGGTTTCTGGTGATGTTTACCATTGGTGGTTTATCGGGATTGATGCTCGCAATAACGCCGGCTGACATTCAGTATCACGATACCTACTTTGTGGTCGCTCACTTCCACTATGTACTGGTGCCGGGTGCGATCTACTCGATCATGGCGGCTACCTACTACTGGATGCCCAAATGGACCGGAAATATGTACGACGAGAAGTGGGGAAAGATCCATTTCTGGGTCTCGACCATCTTCCTGAACGTGCTTTTCTTCCCGATGCACTTTGTCGGTCTGGCGGGTATGCCGCGTCGTATCCCCGATTACAGTATGCAGTTTGCTGACTGGAATGCGGTGGCGTCCATCGGTGCCTTTGGCTTCGGATTCTCACAGCTGATTTTTGTATACGTTGTGCTGAAGTGCATGCGTGGCGGTGAGAAAGCAACGGATGAAGTCTGGGAAGGTGCAGATGGTCTCGAATGGACCGTTCCTTCACCTGCGCCATACCATACTTTCGAAACTCCACCTGCAATTCGATAAGCCACAGGTAAATGCGCGGCGGTCAGTGACCGCCGCGGCCAATCGCTCATGAATGAACAGAGACCAACCAGCTATAAAGTGCCGATTATTCTCGCTTTCATTGCAGTGAGCTTTTACGTCACAAGCATTGTTATGCAAATTCTGCACGGCGGAGCTACCAGTTGAATACCCTTAGGAAAGCGCATTTGGTGATAGCCGGCAAGCTGAGTCTGCTGGTGATCGGCATGTTCGGTTTCGGCTACCTGATGGTGCCGATCTACAACATTCTGTGTGATATCACCGGTCTGAACGGTAAGACATCATCGGTGGCGGCAGTGGCGCCCGCAGAGGTGCGGGACACGGATCGACTGGTGACTGTGGAGTTTGTCTCGGTGGTTAATTCGAGTGCGGCCTGGACTTTCAAGCCAACGCAAAGAACGATGCAGGTCGTTCCCGGCCAAACCTACAATGCCACCTATGAAGTGGTCAATCTGACCGGCAAGCCTGCGGTGGGGCAGGCGGTGCCCAGTGTTGCGCCGTCTTCTGCGGCCAAATATTTCAATAAAATCGAGTGTTTCTGTTTTACCCATCAGGAATTTGAAGCGGGGGGACGCAAAGAAATGCCGCTGATATTCTTTGTCGAAGAAGACCTGCCGAGAAGCATCGATACAGTGACACTTTCCTACACATATTTCGACACTGGCGAAAAACCCGCCGGTGCCGCTGACAGCTAGAAACCACGGATAATTATTATGAGTTCAGCGAATAGTTACTACATTCCGCACGAGGCGAAATGGCCGATTGTCGGCTCGATTTCACTCTTCCTGTTTTTTATGGGGTTTGCCTCTGTACTCAACGGTGGCGGCTGGGTGATCATGGCGATTGGTGCCGCACTACTGGTGTACATGATGGTTCGCTGGTTCGGCGATGTCATCAAGGAGTCAGAGAGCGGCATGTACAGTGAACAGGTCGACGTGTCATTCCGCATGTCGATGATGTGGTTCATCTTTTCCGAAGTGATGTTCTTCGGAGCGTTTTTCGGTGCGCTTTTTTACGCACGGGTTTTCTCCGGTCCCTGGTTGTCCGGTTTTGGTGAAGGTGGCGCGGCGGCGACCAACGCAGTGTTGTGGTCCGGCTTCGATTATATGTGGCCACACAACGGCCCGGCCGAACTCGGTGGTGATTATCAGGTAATGGGGTGGTTTGGACTGCCACTGATTAATACCGCTATTTTGCTACTCAGTGGTGTGACGGTGACTATCGCCCACCATGCAATCAAAGACAACGATCACAGCAAGATGGTCCGTTGGCTGCTCGCGACTTGCGGACTGGGCTTTTTGTTTGTATTCCTGCAGGCTTTTGAGTATTACGAAGCCTATGCGCATTTGAATCTTAAAATGACTACGGGGATCTACGGTTCAACGTTCTTTATGCTCACCGGGTTTCACGGATTCCACGTGACGATGGGGGCGATAATCTTATTGATTGTGATGTTGCGCGGGACCAAAAAGCACTTCTCTTCAACGAATCACTTTGCGTTTGAGGCCGCAGCCTGGTACTGGCACTTTGTTGATGTGGTGTGGCTGGGCCTGTTTATATTCGTCTACATTTTGTAGCACAGCTCAGGCTGTCTATCGTAAAAAGGGCGCTATTAGCGCCCTTTTTTTTAGCCGTTTTTAGTTGAATCAACCGGCGCTTTGAAGCGTATTACTGGTGATGTGCTAAAACGGTGTTTGTTTGATCGGGATAATGCCGGTTAAGCCGCCAATGACGATGATCAGAATCGCCAGCACCGAGAAACCGATACGAAATGTCAGCGCCCTTACGGTGCGTTTTTTCGAGCCGTCATCTTTTACCAGAAAAAACAGGCCTGAAAAAAGACTGACGATTATTGCGACCAGTAAAATCACAATCACTAATTTCATCAACAACATATGAGGTCCCCAGTCGAGCGACGAATGGTAACACCGATGGCAAATAAACTTCTGCAAACCGGAAAAATCAAAGTGCCATGGGTCATTGTGCTTGTCACTGTGGTGGTGATTTTACTATTTGCAAGGCTCGGGTTCTGGCAATTGAGCAGGGCGCAGGAAAAAATAGACATGCTGGACGACGCGGCTCAGGCGGCAGAGTTGCCGGCGTTGACGCAGCTGAGTGATGCTGGTGACATCGAGGTATATCGTAGTGTATCGCTGCGGGGGCGCTTTGATTTTGAGCGTCAGTTTTTACGTGATAATAGTGTTTATAACCAGCAACCGGGTTATGAAGTGTTAACACCCTTTCGCATAGAGTCACCGGACGGTGCAGCACCAGTGCGCACGATTCTGGTCAATCGCGGCTGGGTACCTTTAGGACCCAATCGCCAGCAGCTGCCTGACATCACGGAAAATACAAACAACGCAGAACCCCCGTTAACCGGCCTGCTGGTGAAGCCCTCGCGCGGGTTTACCCTCGGAGAAGCGCTTTATGAAGCACAACAGCAGTGGCCTTTAGTACTGCAGTTTCTCGATTATGAGACTATCGCGCAGAGACTCGATACAATGGCGCTCCTGCCGGCTGTGGTCGTGCTTGCCGCCGAGCACCCCTACAGCTATACCTACGCATGGAAACCGGTGGCTGATGGCCCGGAGAAGCACTACGGGTATGCCTTCCAGTGGTTTGCCATGTTAGTGGCCGTGCTTGTGCTGTTTTTTTACCTTAACTTTTACAAGAAAGATGAGCCAGATACAGTCTGAAACTAAAAAGCCCGCCGACCCGGCAGTGGGCAGACGTAAATTAATTGCGTTGATGGCTATCTATGCCGCGCCGTTGCTGGCCGCCTGGCTGTGGCTCGGTTATGTCCGCAGTAATGAAGGTGCCGGGGTGTCGGTCAACGGCGAACTCATTCAACCGGCGGTTCCACTCACCGAATTTTCGCTGCTGGATGCCGCAGGTGAGGTATGGCAGCTTAACAGTCTCGAAAAAAAGTGGAGTATGGTGTACTTTGCCGGCGAATCTTGCGCGCAACAGTGTGAGCAGACACTCTATAATATGCGGCAGGTCCGTCTGTCGACCGGTCGTCGAATGGATCGTGTCCAGCGTGTGCTGGTTACCCGCGAGGTTACCGGCATGTCGGCCAGACTCGAAGATGCGAGCGAAGGGCTGGCGGTAGTTGGTGGTACGGTTGCCGGAATTGATGGCTTAAAAACCCAGATCAGCAGCGCTGAGGCGGGTATGCCTGCATGCGATCATTGTATTTACCTGGTAGACCCGTTTGCCAATGTCATGATGCGCTTTCCGCCTGATCTGGACCCGAAAAAGATGTACAAGGATTTGAAACATCTATTGAAAGTGTCGCGAATCGGGTAGCGCCGGCCTCACTTGAATCGATTTCGCGGCAGCAGTTTGCTTGCCGTACGAATGAGAGTTAACTGTATGCATACAAACAACGAATCAACGTCGGTGAAGATTGCCGATAAGCCTGCGTTGACCCTGCCACTGAACCGGTTTGCCGATTTTCTGGAAATCACCAAGCCCAAAGTTGTGCTGCTATTGGTGTTTACTGCAATGGTGGGAATGGTGCTGTCTGTTCCCGGAATCGTGCCGCTGCAGGAAACTTTTTTCGGTTTGCTGGGTATCGGGCTTGCTGCATCTTCTGCCGCTGCGATCAACCATGTGGTCGACCAGCATGCCGATGCGCAGATGAAACGCACCAAAGATCGTCCGATCCCGAAAGGAAACCTGTCAACTGCACAGTGCCTGTGGTTCGCTGGTGCGATCGGAGTTTTGGCAATGGCTATTCTGGTGGTTTTTGTCAACACGCTCACAGCAGTACTGACATTCTTTTCGCTTATCGGTTATGCGTGCGTGTACACGATGTACCTGAAAAGAGCGACTCCGCAGAATATCGTGATAGGCGGCGTTGCCGGTGCGATGCCTCCGGTGCTTGGCTGGGCGGCAATTACCGGCGAGGTGACGGCTGAATCTCTGTTGTTGTTTCTGATCGTTTTTATCTGGACACCACCGCACTTCTGGGCGCTGGCGATCCATCGTCGTGATGACTACGCAAAGGTAAATATCCCGATGCTGCCGGTCACCCACGGGATTCCCTATACGCGCCAGCAGATTCTGCTGTACACCATTCTATTGGTGCTGATTACCATCGTTCCCTATCTGATCCATATGAGTGGATTGATTTATCTGGCAGGGGCGGTAGCGCTGGGCATCTGGTTTTTGATCCACGCCGTGCGTATTCAAAGCCCCGTGAATGAAAAACAGCCGATCCGCATGTTTGTCGTGTCAATCCAGTACCTGATGGGCATTTTTGCGGTATTGCTGATCGATCACTACCTGCCCATTCAATTGTAGAAAATAGTTTCCACTGTCAGATGGAGGACAGTGATCAAGCTTTGACAACCCGCTGCCGATAGTTAACAGGTAATAACAGGCGGGGCAAACGTGCCCGAGCAGTCGAAGGCGATTCTTCAGTGGGAAACGTTTTGTGAGAGAAAACACGGCGCTTGTCGTCGATGATGATATCTCCGCGAGGATGATATTATCCAGCATGCTGGATCACATTGGCTGCGAGTCTATTGCCGCTAATGATGGGTCCGAAGCACTCGAAACCGTCGATAGCTCGGGGGTTTCGGTGGTGCTTTGCGACTGGGACATGCCAGGCATGTCCGGCATAGATTTATGCTCTATGCTGCGCAGCAGGGCTGATGGTCGCTACATCTACTTTATTCTGGTATCCGGTCGCACCGAACGCGAATCTATCTTTGAAGGGCTCGAAGCCGGTGCTGATGATTTTATCTGTAAGCCGGTGGATATCGATGAGCTGACGGTCAAAATCAAAAGTGCGTTCAGGATTGTAAATCTGGAACGTCAGCTGGAAGAGAAAAACGAGCGTCTGCAAAAGGCATATGCAGCAGTTACCGAAGATCTGGTGATCGCCGGCAAAATTCAGGAAGATCTGTTACCCGCCCCGTACAGCGGCAGCATGGTAAACACTGCCTGGCTGTTTAAGCCGGCACAGTATGTATCCGGCGATATGTTCGATTATTTTAAGATCGACGATCGCTACTGGGTGTTTTTTGTGATGGACGTTGAAGGTCATGGCATTCCGTCAGCGCTGACAGTTTTCTCTGTCAACAATCAGCTGAAACCAACCGAAGGCGGATTGTGCGCCACCATGCTCAATGACAGCGATAATCTGACCGACGCGTGCATCGGCACGGTGACCGAGTTGAATAAACGCAGTCTTCAGGG
>JAHDHK010000011.1 GCA_020631335.1 Chromatiales bacterium | reverse complement strand
ATCCAGACGGTAAGTGAAAAACGGTTGAATAAAGGAATTTTTCAACAGCCTGCTAAGTGCTCAACACACTGTTAATGTGTCTCTTCCAGGTAGCGGGCTCTGAGATGCCCCAGATACGCATCTGTATTGGTTGCCTGACCTGTGGCGTGGCGCATCAATTCCTGTGATGTTAATTCACAACCTTTAGACCAGATTTTGTCTTCAAGCCACTCGCGCACAAAATCGAGATCACCGCTGGCAAAGCGACTTTGCCAATCAGGGTGATCACTACACATCGCGCCAAATATTTGCGCACTATTGACCGCGCCAATGGTGTACGACGGAAAATACCCGAAAGCCCCGTCTGTCCAATGGATATCCTGCAGACATCCGTCTTTATAATTTCCTTTGGTAGAGAGGCCGAGATAGTCAGTCATTTTCTGATCCCAGATTTCAGGAATTTCATCGGCTTCGAGATCACCATTAATCAGTGCACTCTCTATTTCATACCGCAGCAGTACATGTAACGGATAACATACTTCATCGGCTTCGACGCGAATGTAGCCGGGTTCGACTTTGGTCATAAGCTGCCACAGATTTTCACTACTGATGTTTTTGCTGTCTTCGAGGTGCTTGTGAATACGTTCGGCAAAAAAACCTGTAAACGATTTCGAAATACAAATCTGCTTTTCAAATAACAGACTCTGGCTTTCATGGATACACATATTTCGATGAGCGCCGACCGGCAAACCTTCAAGGTGTGCCGGCAGCCCGCCTTCGTAGCTGGCATGCCCTACCTCGTGCGCAGTGGCATTAAGCGCTTCAATAAACTCATTGTTGCGAAAGCGTGTGGTTACTCTCAAGTCACCAGCTACCCCGGTACTGAACGGATGCATGCTTTGATCAAGCCTGCCGGCACTAAAGTCAAAACCAAGTACACGCATTAATTCTTCGCACAGCGCCTGCTGCTTTGCCAATGCAAACTCTCCGGCAACCACTATTGGCGGGCGCGACGCCTGATGCTCACGAATTTCTACTAATAAGCCCGGTAACTCTTTGCGCAAAGCCTTGAAGACTCCATCAATCAGTACCTGCGAATCACCGGAGCTATGCAGGTCGAGCAAAGCTTCATACGGGGTCGACAATTTGTCATTTGACTCCAGACGCAGTGAAGCCTCTTCTCGACCAAGTTCAACTACCTCGCGAAAGTTCGCCACAAACCCCGTCCAGTCATTTGCTGTACGCTGGGTACGCCATCCATGCTCACATTTGGACCCGGCCTTGATCTTTGCGACTACCAGATCCGCCGGCAGACAAGTGGCCTGGCGCCATACGCGCTGCATTTCACGCAGGCTGACTGACTGCAGGTTGTCGGCTGAAGCGTCTGCATTGTCAAACCACCCGGCGACCTCTTCTGCAGTTAACAGCTTGTGCTTCATCGAGGCAAGCTCTGCAATCGATGAAGAACGGGCGTCATTGCCACGCTCTGGCATCATAACCATCTGATCCCAGCTCAAGAAAGTCATCGCATGATCGATGCGATGAATTTGCTGAAAGCGCTCCACCAGTTTCTGATAACTCATATTGCAGACCTGCCCGGAAATATCACGTTAAAAACAATGAATAGCGAAAGATCACGATAAAACCGTGTCCCTTGTAGTAATTAACTGTTGCTAAGCTTCAGTGCAACAAACGGTACAAGATTGAAGAACAGGTAAAGCAGCTTGTATGCACCTATAAACCTGTACATGGTTTCGGCAAAGGCGTCACGCGATACCGGAAACCATCGGTATTGAGTTTTATACACGAGGTCGGGGGCGAACATCATCATGCCAATCCACAGCAACAACAGCACACCGTTTATTATGCTGCACCACTGAAAAAAATCTATCATCAGCTGTACCGACATGGCATCCCCCACCGCTATTGAAGTTCTTCGATCGCACTCGCCTGCTGCAGTGCCCGCTCCCGCCACCAAATGTACAGACCACTGATCACAATGATCAGTGTACCCAGAGCTGTTTTACTGTCGGGTACCGTATCAAACACCAGCCAACTGAGTATAGTGATGTACAAAATCTGTGAATAAACCGTCGGTGACAGCACGGAGGCCTCGGCGAAACGATGCGCGTGGGTTAACAGGCTGTGTCCGAGCATCCCGAGTGACCCGAGTATGATCATCACCAGCAATTGGGTACCGCTATCCGGCCATTGCCAGCTACCGGCAATAAGCGGCAATAGTAGCAACGTCGCCGTACCGGCGGTGTAAAACTGCGCCACAGCATTGTTATCTATGCCGGCGGCTTTTCTGGTGACAACGAAATAGCCCGATGCAGTAGCAAGTGCACCCAGTGAGATTAGAATGTGCCAGTCAAATGATTCACCCCACGGCTGCACAATCACAAGCACTCCGGCAAAACCGACCGCTACTGCTGCAAAACGTCTGGCCCCGACACGCTCTCCCAGTATCGGAATACTGAGCAGGCAGACCACCATAGGCACTGCAAAGAATATGGCAATAGTAATCGTGAGCGGTAAGTACTTCAGAGCGGTGAAATTTAAAGCCGTACTGCTGAGCAACAATAAACCCCGCAACAATTGAAGCCGGGGGGCACCTGATCTGGCTATCGCAATACCCTGCCGGGGGAAGTAAAGCAAAAGCACCCAGGCGAAGTGTATAACGTAACGCGCGAACACCACCTGCAATGTAGGTAACAGCGCGACGGATACTAGCCATTTTGCGCTCGTGTCCATCACCGCGAAGCACAGAAACGCACCCAGCATCAGTAAAAATCCGTACGTGACCTGGTTAATGGCAGCTCCGGCAGGCAATCGAGCAGAGCTATTGTTCTGCGTTGTTACTAAGCACGGCGATTAAAGATAATTGTCGTGTCGAATTTCGGGTGTAACTTGAGCGGTTGTGTGGTAATTTTAGTTGCGAAAAAAAGGGCGCCGAGGGACGCCCTGAGTTTTCACGCACATTTTATTATTATTAGTATTACCAGTCGTGGCGATACATCACGCCACCTTCTATCGACGAATCCAGACCCGCTATATCTGGATCGACAGAAGAGAGTTCCAGCGCAACGCGCGAGCGCTGGCTGAGATCATGTTGGTAGCCTAAGGCTACCCCTATCGGCTGGTTAGCCGCAGTGCTGTTGTCTGCAGTTGTGACAACAGCAAGAAAAGAGTTTGCACCGATGGCGTAAGAAGCCCGGAATTTCATTCCAAGAGTTTCTTCAGAATCTCCACCGAACTGCGCATCGTCCTGCGCAACCGCGAATGACAACCCAAGCGCTCCGGCTTCGTAACTAACCCGAGCACCGATTAAACTGCCACCACCCAGGTAACCGTTCGGCCCCCCGTCGCGCTCTATCAACGCTGCATTCAGGGTGAAGCCGCCAATTGAATAACCGACAGCAAGCTGAAGCTCATCAAGAACCCCGCTGTTCAGCGACTCACCGCTGGCAGGGTCTGCTTCCTTATCTACCAGTACCGCATCCGCCTCGACCGCTATCTCGCCGATCCGCCCTGCGTATTTCAGTGTGCTGCTGTTTCGCCTGGTGCCATTCTGCCAATCACCTTCATCAACGAAATTGGTGTGTTCAGCCCCGACGTAGGTGTCCCATGCTGACCACTGGGATCCGACAGACACGATACCGAAGTCTCCACTGACGCCCACATAGCCCAGCCTGACATCAGGATTATTGCCTTCGAGGCTGGCATCAAACCCGACTTCGAAGCGACCGAATCCACTGAACTCGCCAAAGGACTGATTGCCCTGGAGACCGACACGAGAATCCTGATCGACAATCGCCAGATCGTCGGTGTCTCCGTTGTTTGTGCCGGAGTCTGTATACAATATTGACTGACGCAGTGACGCATATATGCTCGTCTCAGACGCTGCAGCCGGGGCTGCTGCGCCAATCGCTGCGGACAGCGATAAAGCAAGTGTGAGACGAGGGTGGAGCATCAATGAATGGCTGCGTGTGCTTAAGTTGGATACACTCTAACAGCCTGATTGGCATAAATACAACAACTGTTGCTTTGTTGGTTTTTTGTGATTTTATTGCAACAATATTGAATTAATTACTTTTATTTCAATTAGTTAAAATCAATTCGCAACAAGCAAACACCACTAATACCAGCGCCAAGTTGCGGTTGTGTAACACAAATGACACATCCTCAAAGCTAAACACCATCGCCGATCAGCACATCGTTCTTCAGATATATCTGCAAGGTACCTGCAGCACGCCGGGGCGGCGTTAGTGTAGTGCTGCCGACACCGGCAATAGACACCATCTGCGCTGCAAGCGTCCGGCAATAAATACGTGCTGTTTTATCTCCCTGAAATCCAGCAGCGACTTTCCCCCTGAGTGCTCCGTAAATGTGAATATGGCCATCGGCAATCAACTCAGTATCGGGCAGGCTGTCGCCGATCACGATCAAATCACTCTGTTGAGCGTAACAACGTTCACCTGATCTCAGTGGCCGATCAATTAGCAGGGTCTCACCGGGCCGACCAAGAGTGACACCCGGCTCTGCGATCAGCTTACCCTTGCCTTCTGACATGCTCCGTTCAATGGACATACCGGAACGCGGAGTCGTCATTTCCACCACCGGTACACCGGCAGCCTGCAACCGCTCCTGCAAATGTTCCGGCAGGCCTCGTACTGCAACAGGCAGCAGCGACTGCTGACGAATTAGCTTGAACAGTAAATTGAAATTGTAACCGCCGGTAACAGACACCGAGGAGAAGTCGACAATCACAGGAATGTTAAACAAGAAGCCCGGCGCTTGCTGCACCCGCTCATGGAGTGATCGGGCAATGAGCGCGTGGTCTGTGCTGGCCAGCACCAGAGACATCAGGGTATACATATTTCCCCTGATTTCGATTGCACGGGCTGGATCTGTCACACGCTTCGCTCCAATAGACAAATGTCGCAGAACGTTTCGCACTGCAGTGCCATGGAGGTGAGGTTCAAAACATCACAGCAGGTGGCCTGGGCACCACAATCAAACACGATAAAACCGTAAATACACCGATGCAATGACCGCTCGCACTACTGAAAGTAGTTTGATGCTGTCTGCTGCTTTTACCGACCCGCCATCTGCAGAAGGACCGGTACTAACGCGATACAACCAATTTAAAACTGACGGGCAGCCTGCAGAGCCGGCAGCTGTCTGCCGCATGGCAACTACAGGCTGCAGAGTACTTTACGTGCGAGATGTAACCTCAAGCAAGTGATAACCAAACTGGGTTTTAACCGGACCGTGTACTTCTCCGACCGCTTCATTGAAAACCACCTGATCAAACTCTTTCACCATCATTCCAGGACCGAATGACCCGAGGTCTCCTCCGGACTTACCGGAAGGGCAGGACGAGTGCTCAGAGGCCAGTGCCGCAAAGTCAGCTCCGTCAGCGATTTGCTGCTTGAGATCAAGACACTTTTGTTCGGTGTCCACTAGGATGTGGCGCGCAGTTGCCTGTGCCATAGATAAAAACCTGTTTTGATGTGAATGTAGAGAAAATGCGTGATGATTCAGGACATACCGGGCTTCCAGACCCCGGATGCCTGTTGTGTTTGTGAACTTTTCTGTCGCTGCACGTCAGAGGCCACATGATTTGCAAACGCCATCAGCTCTTCAAGAATATCCTGCTTCTGCTGTTCAGGCATGTCTTCCTGCCCCAGTAAAAAGCCGATAACGGCACTGAGGTACTGAGAGGCAACCCCGGGATCGGATGCGGCAGCGTCATGCTCAGAAATAACATCTCTGATCTCTTTTATTAATTTCCCACTGAGTTGCAGCTGCGACATGTGTTCCGGCCTGTTCGTTCAACATATATGATAGCAGACTCAGCACAGGGTCTGCTTTGCAGAATCCATTCAGTGAACCCTGACAGAGCGTATGATTTTTTTTAATCCGACCCCATCATTATCGCTGATTGGCGAAGCCGTGCTGGCGAATGAACCACTCCTCACCGGCAAGCCGGTTTACGATCGCCAGTGACCCACCAACACCGGACACAAACCATGAAAACAGAAACAGCAATAACGCAAAAACTGCAAACAGGGCTGGAATTAACCTTCCTGGACGTCAGCAACGAAAGCCATATGCACAATGTACCTGCAGGGTCTGAATCCCACTTTCGCGTTGTCGTTGTGAGCGACGCATTCACCGATCAGCCGCTGATCAAAAGGCACAGAGCAATCAACGCAATCCTGAAAGAAGAGCTGGCGGAACACATACATGCGCTTGCGTTGCACACGTACACCCCGGAAGAATGGCAGCAGCGCGGCGAAGCTGCCGAACAGTCGCCGGAATGCCGCGGAGGCTCTGCGAGGTAGCCCTGAAAAGTCACTCGCGACGACAAAAAGGCGCACCGGATACCGCATTACCTTATTACTACACATTGTTACGAGCCGGCTGCCATGCTGTGGATGGTCCGAAGTTAACTGGTCTCACTGCACCTGCCGGTAATACTTCAATCCGGTAGCCTTATGGACCTCAGCTCAGCTGTTATCAGCAGGCTGTTGAAAAACTATTGCGCTAGTTATTGCGTTGGGCCTGAGGGCGTTAAACTCACCCTCAAAATGCTCATTGACACCCCATTAGCTGCGTTTTTTCGGTTGCCCTTGCAAGCAGTCAGGGGTCTTCCCAGACCGTCGCTCATAACGTTTTTCAACACCGTGTCAGGAGCTCAGTCTGACTCCATCATTGACAGCACCCGAGTCTGATTCGGCTCGAGCAGAGAATCGAAAACTGCCGCATTGAACAGCACACCCTTGACATAGTCGCGTGTCTCATCAAATGGCAGAGTTTCGACCCAGATATCCACGGGTAACCGGCTTCCTTCTCTCCAGCGATTCACCCGGCCCGGTCCCGCGTTATAGGCTGCTGCTGCGTAAGCGACACTGCCATCGTAACGATTCAGCATTGCAGAGAGATACTCTACTCCAAGACGAATATTGACCTCGGCGTCTATCAGATTCCAGGTTGATTTACCCAAAGATGCTTTTGCGGCCATTTCCTTCGCGGTTGCAGGCATCAGCTGCATCAGACCGATAGCACCCGCAGGTGACTTAACATCGGGTATGTAGCCACTCTCACGCCGCATGACCGCATAGATTAGCGATGCATCGAGCGTTTTCTGTTGCGCCAGCGATGACACCAGCTCAGGCTTCGGCATAGGAAACTGATACTCAAGCACTGAGGTAATACCGGATTTTTTGACACTGGCAAAACTGCGGTCATACCAGCCAATGGAATAAGCCAGTCGGGCAGCTGCCAGCAATTTACGGTCAGACGCACCTTGCAGTGCCTTGTTCCATTCGCGCCTCCCCTCCCAGCTGATACCCACCAGAAAAAACTCGATTGCGCGTGCTATTGCCTCATCATCCGCAACAGTCGTGAATGTGGTCTCGTCAACTTTTGATGCGGTATCCGGCAGGTTGTAATCGTGAGCACTTCGGTCAGCTGAAAGGAAGCCGTAGTATTCAAATCGATCTGCCAGCCCCCGGTATATCTTTGTTGCGTCGGTTCCGCGCCCGAGTTCTTCAAACGCCCTGGCACGCCAGTACTGCCAGCGTGCTGTTGCCTGTTCCTTTGGTGTCAGCGCATCCAGATGCTGCAGCACATTGGCCCATTGTTGCTGCTTTAATGCTGAACGGATACGCCAGTATCGCACCTGCCGATCTGCGGAAGATGCCTGTTGCAACAACGCAGAAGCCTCACCCAATGAACGCTTTGCCGCCAGTACGGCGTGACGGGCAGTCACTTGAGCAAGTTCCTGTTGATCGAACCCGAACGCAGCACCGTTGGCTTTCCAGAACGCTGTCGCTGCCGGCAGATCGGCCGCCAGCCACCGGCCAAGCACATAACTCACCAGGTGCTGATGGTGGATCATGTTGCCGTTGACCGATTCCAGTCTCAGCAGCGCTTCGGGATTGTCCAGGTTATCAGCCCAGGACTGCACAATTCTGCGATCACGCGATCCAAAATAAGGCAGCAATTCAGCTATTGCATCCGGTGAGCCTCGCTTTAACAGCGCGACTGTTCTTTTCCATAGCGCACCGGTTGGTACCTTCCCCGACCGTTCGATCAGCAGCTTAAACGCTTCGTCGCAATGCGCGGTATGACTACCTACGTTGTGCCAAAGCTCGCTCGCACCTTTATCGAATTTATTCAAATCACCGGTCAGCACGCTGGCATAAAGATCATCACAGGGATGTCGCGGAGCAGCGGTAATTCGGGCTACCTGCTGATAAGCTGACCAGTCTTCCAGCGCGACGAGCCTGTTTTTCATAACCCCCAGCAGACGTCGATGAGATCGCTGATCCCGATACGCACCGGCAAAGGAATTTAACGAAGGCAGAAGACTCAGCGGTGCTTCAGATTGCTGGATGCGCTGGCGCAGAACCAGGTACTCGTAATGTGACTGCAGAGGGTACCCGTCAAGATCGGCAATCCGCTCTGACGCAGCCTCAACGTTACCGGCTGCGAGAGACTCTCGCCCGGCAATAAACAATTGTCGCTGCAACTGATAACGCGCGCCCGGATTCACCTCCTGAGAGCCGGCCGCCTGAGCTATCGGCAGGTACAGACAAACAACTGACAGCATCGCAGAGAACAAGGTCTTGCTTCGAAGGATCAACAGGCTCTTGGTCAACAAAATTCTTGGGTTCGGGAAACGGGGGTCGATACTACTATGTGCGGCTATGTCTGTCCCGCACGAATAGTTACTCGTGATCTGAATCGGCCTTCACTCTGCCGGGACAGACCATCGATAGGACTTTGCGCCGTGTCGAAAACAGCGGCGACCACATTACAACTGCATAAATGCCTCACAGTTCGGTGAGATTGTCGCTTTTCAGAAACCTGTGGTCGCGCCACTGCTACGCTATGCTATTCGGCAAGGCCTGCTTGCCCTAGACTCCGTCCACTGTTTTATTTTCCCGAAACGTGGTATCAAGCAGGCATCAAGCAGGTCGCTGGTTAACAGTGCAACAATAGAGAGCAATCACGATGGCCGAAGACGAATTTGACGACGAAGAAGATATCATCCTGTCTGAGTTGGACGATGACGAGCTGATCGAGCAGATGCACGATGATCTCTACAACGGTTTGCGTGAAGAGATCGTCGAAGGCACAGAGATTTTACTGGAGCGCAAGTGGACCCCGGACAAAGTACTTAACGATGCGCTGGTAGAAGGCATGCGTATCGTCGGGATCGATTTTCGCGATGGCATTCTGTTTGTTCCTGAAGTACTGATGGCCGCAAATGCAATGAAAGGCGGCATGGAAATTCTTCGACCACTGCTTGCCGAAACCGGCGCAGAAACCATTGGCAAAATGGTCATCGGTACCGTCAAAGGTGACATCCACGACATTGGCAAAAATCTGGTGTCCATGATGATGGAAGGCGCAGGTTTTGAAGTGATCGATATCGGTATTAACAACCCGGTTGAAGATTACCTGGCAGCACTGGAAGAACATCAGCCGGAAATACTTGGTATGTCAGCACTGCTGACTACCACCATGCCCTACATGAAGGTTGTGATCGACACACTGCAGGAGCAGGGACTCCGCGATAAATATATCGTGCTCGTTGGCGGCGCGCCGCTTAATGAGGAATTCAGTGATGCGATAGGTGCAGATGCTTATTGCCGGGATGCTGCCGTTGCCGTAGAAACCGCTTCTCAGCTGATCAGTGAACGCAGAGCAGCCGCCAGTTAAGTGGCGTCGATTTACCCGGCGCAGGCGTACTGAAAAAAGGCAACATTGATTAGGGTGCCTCGGACTAAGGCCCGATGGAAAGTTTTTTGAAAGGATTGAACAATGACTGCACAGGTGCAATGTGGCAGGTATGCTCGGTGCTGACACCACAGTTGGCACTTCGCACTAGCGCACTCACCCGACTGACACCGGCGGGATAGCCGTCGGTGGCAACTTTAACCGCCACTTTTTTATTACGGCACTAAGCACCGTATCGCTTGTGCGTTGCGGACCCACGAAGCCATCGGCGAGGACAACGGCGATGACGAACCAACCTGCACTTATCATCGCCTGCGGCGCGCTGGCAAGCGAGATTACTCAACTGCTTGACGCCAACCGCTGGCAGCACATGCGCGTACAGTGTATTCCGGCAAAAATTCATAACACGCCGGAAAAAATACCGGATGCTGTTCGCACCATTATTCAGGCTGCTCGCAATAAGTATCAGGCGATCTTTGTAGCCTTTGCCGATTGCGGCACCGGCGGACTGCTTGACCTGGTGCTGGAGGAAGAACAGGTTGAACGTTTACCCGGCGCGCATTGCTATGAATTTTTTGCCGGCACTCAGGTGTTCACTGCATTATCTGAACAGGAGCCGGGTACATTTTACCTGACTGACTTTCTTGCCCGTCATTTCGACCGGCTTATTTTGCGTGAGCTTGGCATTACCGATCACCCGCAACTGCTCGATATGTACTTCGGCAATTACAAAAGACTTGTTTACCTGGCGCAATCAGACAACCCGAAACTAGTGGAACTGGCGCAGGATGCAGCACTTAAGCTTAATCTGGAATACGAGTACCGGCGCACCGACTATGGTGATCTGGAAACAGGCCTCAATCGTTTTAACGAAAGTGTCGTTCAATGGCAAAACTGATCATAACTTACTGGCGGGATATCCCTGCACAGGTAACCGCTAAAGCCGGTCGAAAGACAGCAAAAATCCAACTGACTGATCGCTTTCAGGAAGCCATCGACATGGCGGCAATGCGAGCTGGTAAGGAAGGTACCGATGCGTACCTTGAAGACTGGCGACGAGAACAAAGCGAGTGCGACGATGATCTGCAGGCGGTTGTGAAAGCCAAAGCGCAGGCAATTGAAGATGCCTTTACGACTGAAAACCTGCAGCTGATCGTGAAGAATCAGGGTCTGGCGGTAAAAGCAGACGACTAATGTATTCGATACGTCAGTGGTCGGTTCGTCATTCTCGGTGGCTGGAAAAATTTTATAACGGCTTTGAAAAGATCGTGGTCTCGCTGCATCCTGTATGGAAGCGTATTGGCTATGATCGACTCGACAAGCCTGTGGCTGGTGCCGAAAAACTGATCAAAGGCCTGATGTTCGACTGCCAGATGTGCGGTCAATGCGCTTTGAGTTCCACCGGTATGTCCTGCCCCATGAACTGCCCTAAGCAACTTCGAAACGGCCCCTGCGGCGGGGTGAGAAGCAATGGCAATTGTGAAGTTAAACCCGACATGAAATGTGTATGGGTTGCCGCATGGGAAGGCAGTCAAAACATGGAACGGGGTGATCCGATCCACGTGGTGCAGTTTGCTGTTGATCACCGCCTGCAGGGCAAAAGCTCATGGCTGCGTGTCGCGCAACAGAAGAATGCGTCGACGCAAACCAGTGATCAGAGTTAGCAGACTACAATGATGGAACAGCGAAACGTCGATCTTTCTCCTGCAGAGCTGCTGCCAATTTTGCCGGGTCACAGTTCGCCGGGTCGGTTCGAGCGTGTTCTGCGTGGCGGCAGATTTGCCGTGACTACAGAACTGGCGCCGCCGGACTCCGCAGACCCGGCACAGGTTTATGAACGCGCCAGCGTGTTTGATGGATACGTCGATGCAATCAATGCGACCGATGGCAGTGGTGCGCACTGTCATATGTCAAGCATTGCAGTATGTGGACTTCTGACTCGAGCCGGTTATTCCCCTATCATGCAAATCTCCTGTCGGGATCGAAACCGGATTGCCATGCAGGGCGAAATACTCGGCGCCAGTGCCATGGGCGTGGCAAATATACTTTGTCTTACCGGTGACGGGGTGCAAGCTGGCGATCACCCGCAGGCAAAGCCGGTTTTTGATCTGGACTGTATGTCTTTGTTGCGTATCGGGCGCAACATGCGAGATAAGGGCACATTCGAAAGCGGACGAAAACTGGACCACTCACCGCCGGTATTCCTGGGTGCTGCAGCCAATCCGTTTGCACCTCCTTTTGACTGGAGACCACTGCGGCTTGCCAAAAAGATCGAAGCCGGCGCTCAGTTTGTTCAAACTCAATATTGCTATGACGTGCCGCTGTTACAGAACTATATGCGTCGCGTGCGTGAACTTGGATTACACAAGCAGGTGTATATTCTGGTTGGAGTAGGTCCGCTGGCCTCAGCCAGAACCGCTACCTGGATTCGTAACAATGTTCCGGGCGTCCACATTCCGGATCATGTGATCAAACGACTGTCAGGGGCAGAAAATCAGCGCGCAGAAGGCATTAAGCTGTGCATTGAAATCATTCAACAGATACGTGAGATCGAAGGTGTAGCAGGTTGTCATATTATGGCCTACCGACAAGAACACACAGTGCCCGAGATCGTTGAACGCTCGGGTATTCTGGCAGAACGAAACAGACTGAAAGCAAAGAGAGCAGGCAGCCGTACGTCTACTGATCGTTAGGCACAATCCTATTGTTTCCATTGGAATAGTTAACTATGACAGATACCGTCATCGGGTCCGCAACTCGCGATCATATTATCGGCTTTGAGCGTCCCTTCACTATGATTGGCGAACGCATCAATCCTACCGGTCGCAAGTTGCTGGCCGAAGAAATGAAGAACGGTGACTTCAGTCGGGTTGAGGCAGATGCACTTGCACAAATTGAGGCCGGTGCCCATATGCTGGACATCAACGCCGGTATACCACTGGCTGACGAACCGGGGCTGCTGGCAGAGGCGATCAGGCTGGTTCAGGGACTCAGCGATATTCCAATTTGCATCGACTCTTCAATTGTCGATGCGCTGGAAAGCGGACTCGAAGCCTACAATGGCCGGGCATTGTTGAACTCAGTTACCGGAGAAACAGAACGACTCGAGCAAGTCCTGCCACTGGTAAAAAAATACGATGCAGCGGTGGTTGCCATCTCTAACGATGAGACCGGTATTTCTGAAGATCCGGACGTGAGATTTGCTGTGGCAAAAAACATCGTCGAACACGCGGCAGATTACGGCATAAAAGCCTGCGATATCGTGATAGACCCGCTGGTGATGCCGATCGGTGCTATGGGACAAGCGGGCCGGCAGGTGTTTGATATCGTCGGACGCATACGTCGAGAGCTCAAATGCAACACCACCTGCGGTGCGTCTAATATCAGCTTCGGACTGCCCAACCGGGGTGGCATTAACAGTGCCTTTTTAACTATGGCAATCAGCCACGGTATGACATCCGCCATTACCAATCCTTGTCATTCTGAAGTCATGGATGCGGTAATGGGTGCAGATGTCCTGATGGGACATGACCCTGATTGCCTGCGCTGGATTCAAAAGTATCGCGAACCACCCGCAGAAGGTAACGGTCGCGGACGACGTGTGTCGAAACGCAGACGACCAGCCCGGTAGCTATTGAATTAAACAGTGTTAAAAGCACCAAGCCATGACTGATGCAAAAGTAGTCTTTACACCAAGCGGAAAGCGCGGTCGGTTTCCGGTAGGCACACCGGTTCTTGAAGCCGCACGATCTCTGGGGGTTGATATCGACTCGGTCTGCGGTGGCAGAGCAATCTGCGGTCGCTGTCAGGTGCTCTGCGCACAGGGAGAGTTTCCCAAACACGAAATAGTCTCCGTCGCTGATCACTTGTCGCCGTTTACAAAAACAGAAGAGCGCTGGGAGCGCGTCAAAAAGAAATCGCTTGATGGCCGACGACTCGGGTGTCAGGCACGCATAGAAGGCGATGTGGTTATTGATGTACCTGCAGACAGTCAGGTGCACAGGCAAGTCATCAGAAAAGGCGCAGATCTGCTCGATATAGAACTCGATCCGGTAGTGCAGCTTTATTATGTTGAAGTTCAGGAACCCGACATGCACTCCCCCACCGGAGATCTGCAACGCCTGAAGTCTGCACTGGAGTACGAGTGGCGACTCGAAAACCTGGATTGCGAATTTTCCATCGTCTCGCAGCTACAGAAAATACTGCGAGAGGGCAGCTGGAAAGTGACTGTGGCGGTAGCAGGTGGCCGCAAAATCATAGCGCTGTGGCCGGGCTTTAAAGAACAGGTACTCGGCCTTGCTGTGGACGTCGGTTCAACCACGATAGCAGCGCACCTGTGCAACCTGAAAACAGGCGATGTGTTGTCTTCCAACGGAGTAATGAACCCTCAGATAAGGTTTGGCGAAGACTTAATGAGTCGGGTGTCATACGTCATGATGAACCCCGGCGGCGACACAGAAATGACCAAGGTAGTGCGCGAAGCCATCAGCGATCTCGTCACCGCGTGTACAAGCGAGATAGACGCAGAGGCAAGTGATGTGATGGCACTGACCCTGGTCGCTAATCCGGTAATGCATCATTTACTGCTGGGTATTGATCCGGTGGAACTGGGGGGCGCACCGTTTGCCCTGGCTACTGATGAGGCGCTGCAATGTCGCGGTGCTGATCTCTCGCTGAATACCCACCCCAATGCACAGATTTATTTGTTGCCCTGCATCGCAGGACATGTCGGGGCCGACACCGCAGGGGTAATACTTGCAGAGCGACCCGACACCATGGAGGAACTCACGCTGCTGGTGGATGTCGGCACAAACGCCGAAATTGTTCTTGGCAACCGTCATCGAATGCTTGCCTGCTCCAGCCCCACCGGTCCGGCTTTCGAGGGCGCGCAAATCAGCGGAGGCCAGCGTGCGGCACCCGGGGCTATCGAACGGGTACGTATTGACCGCGACACACTGGAACCCAAATTCAGCGTGATCGGCAGCGACACCTGGTCTGACGATCCGGACTTTGCCGATCATACTGCCAGCACCGGTGTTACCGGCATTTGCGGCAGCGGCATCATTGAGGTCATCGCCGAAATGTTCCTGGCCGGCATTATCGACACAGACGGCGTCATTCGTGGAGAACTCGCAGAACGTTCAACGCGTGTCATCGAAGACGGCAGAACGTTCTCTTATGTTTTGCACCAGGGCGATGTCAGTATTGTGATTACACAAAACGACGTTCGTCAGATTCAACTGGCCAAAGCGGCACTGTACGCAGGTGTTCGCCTGCTGATGGACCGGCTGGAGGTAGACAGTGTGGATCGAATCCGTCTGGCGGGCGCGTTCGGCAGCCACATCGACGTCAAGTACGCGATGGTACTCGGCCTTATACCCGATTGTGATCTTGCCAGTGTATCCTCGGCAGGAAATGCAGCCGGTTCCGGCGCGCGCATCGCGCTGCTGGATCAGAGTTCACGCGATGCTATTCAGGCACTGGTACACCAGGTGGAGAAGGTTGAAACTGCAGTTGAGCAGAAGTTTCAGGATCATTTTGTCGAGGCAATGGGTATCCCGCACAAGCTGGCCGGCTTTCCCAAACTTGCCTCGGAAGTTACCCTGCCTGCCCCAACCTCAAGTGCTAACGACAGATCAGATGGCCGGCGTTCCAGAAGACGCAGGCGCAGAAGCTGAGCAGATTGTCGTTCTTCTGAGACTGGCAATCTTGCCATTTTTGGTGGCGCGGGGTTTACCGGTGACAACACTGGACTGACCGGCTGCACGACGACGCTCGTCGCGTGGTGGCAGGCCGAAAGTATCGCGATAACACTTACTGAAATGCGGCGCACTGATGAAGCCACAGGCCAGCGCGATATCCACGATCGGCATGCTGGTCTGTAACAGCAACTGGCGAGCACGCTCCAGGCGCAATTCCAGGTAGTAGCGCGTGGGTACACATTGCAGATATCGCTGAAACAAACGCTCAAGTTGCCTGCGCGACAACCCGACGTGAAAAGACAATTCGTCAAGGGTCATCGGCTCTTCGATGTTGGCTTCCATGAGCGCTACCGCCTCAGCAAGCTTGGGCTGATTAGTCCCTATTCTTTGCGTTAGCGGTACACGCTGGCGATCGTGTTTATCGCGAATGCGATCACACATAAACTGCTCGGTAATCGCTGATGCCAGGTCCGCCCCGTGAACGTTGCGGATTTCGTGAAGAAACATATCGAGCGGCGCGGTACCCCCGGCGCTGGTGTAACGATCGTTATCCATTTCGAATAACTCCGGCGATATCACCAGTTGCGGAAACTCCTCCCGCGCACTGGCCATGTTTTCCCAATGGATTGTGCAGCGGTAGCCATCGAGTGCTTCTGATTTGGCAAGGAGGTAGGTGCCCGTGCAAACCGCACCCAGAATTATCTCTTTTTTGGACTGGGCTCTCAGCCAGGCGATAACGCTGGAGTCAGCATGATTCTGGACCTGATTGCCGGAGCAGACAAAGACCGCATCGAAATTCCCACCCTGATCGATACTGCGATCCGGTGTGATCGCGACGCCGTTGCTGGCAATGACCGGGTCGTTGGTGGCACCGAGGATTGTCCAGGTATAGAGCACCTCGCCTGCCAATTGATTCGCCATGCGCAAAGGTTCGACCGAAGACGAGAATGCCAGCATTGAAAAGTTGGGAACCAGCAGAAAACCGATGGTCGCAGGTGCGCCCTTGTGCTTCGACTTGATCATGTAATCTCGATTCCATCAATCTTGTTGTAATCAGGGTTTCGCTGGGAGTTTTCGAATCAGATTTGCTGGCGTCGCAAATTAGTAAAACTGCAGTGTCGAATCCTCCATAGCCGCATAACTGCGCCCTTTGAGTGCGTCGATAATGTACCGTTTGCGACATTGTTCATGAGTGCCAGTTGAATTTTCAATCAGGTGCCAGCGGCAAATAACTTTTAAATTGTTCGAGTAATTTAGTAAGTATCTCATTTAACCTTTTGTAAAAACTCATACTTCACAAGTAAAAACAGAGTTCTCGAAATTGCAAATTCAGTCGGAAGATATTCCGCTTTAGTGGTAAATCACGCCCAAAGGCCTTCTGCCTGACCGTCTGTCGGGTATATTTCGGCTGGAATCGGGACGCAAAACCGCTTCCTATCCAATGCCGGCACTAATGATTTGAATCGGGAAATGCATTTTTGCGTTCTGCTATATAAGCAAGCAGGGCCTCGTCAACTGCCGGATCAATTTCAGGTGCCTGATACTCTGCGAGCATCTGTTTTACCTTTTTGCCTGCCCGCTGAGCTGAGTCCATCGCTCCTTCTGACTCCCACTGTTCGAAGCTGTTATTGTCGGCGACGCTGGATATGTAGAACGCGGATTCAAAGTTCTGTTGCGTGTGACTGCAACCAAGAAAATGCGCACCCGGCCCGACCTCGCGCAGCGCATCCATTGCCTGGCCGTTTTCGCTGGTATCTAGCCCTCTTGCAAAAACTTCCAGCATGCCGGCCTGATCTGCATCCATCAGAAACTTTTCATAGCTCATTACCAACCCGCCCTCCAGCCAGCCGGCGGTATGCAGCATAAAGTTCACACCGGCCAACATGGCTGACTGCAGCGTGTTTGCCGCTTCATAAGCAGCCTGAGCATCGGGCAGTTTGGATCCATTAAGGCCTCCGCCTGATCGAAACGGAACACCCAGTCGCCGCGCCAGCTCTGCCGCCGTATAAAGCACCGACGAGGGTTCAGGTGTGCCGAAAGTAGGTGCACCCGACTGCATCGAGACGCTACTGGCAAAAGTGCCGAACACCACCGGCGCACCCGGCCGTACGAGCTGTACAAACGCCATACCGGCAAGCGCTTCAGCCAGTATTTGCGTGACGGTACCCGTAACGGTGACGGGTGACATTGCACCGGCAAGAATAAACGGCGATACCACCGTTGCCTGATTGGCTGACGCATAGACTTCCGCAGCACCCAGCATCGTATCGTCGAATGTCATTGGTGAGTTCGCGTTAATCAAATTGATGACAACCGTTTTTTCAACCCCGTTGTCATCGAGAAAATTCTCTCCAAAAAGCAGTTTCGACATTTCGACTGTGTCTACAGCGCGCTCGGCCGCTGTTACTGAACCCATATAGGGTTTATCGCTGTAGCGCATGTGCGTATAAACCATGTCAAAGTGACGCTTGTTGACCGGCAAATCGACAGGCTCGCAAACTGTGCCGCCCGAGTGATGCAGCGAATCACTCATGTACGCAAGCTTGACGAAGTTGCGGAAATCTTCAATGTTTGCGTAGCGGCGGCCTTGCTCTATGTCTCGCACAAACGGAGATCCATAGGCCGGCACCAATACCGTGCTGTCACCGCCGATTTTGACACTGCGCGCAGGATTACGCGCGTGCTGGATAAACTCTGACGGTGCACTGCGCTGAATAATCTCCCTGCACATACCCCGGGGAAACCTGACCCGTTCACCGTCGATATCGGCACCGGCATCACGAAATAACGCCAGCGCCCGTGGAAAATCGCGGAACTCTATGCCTATTTCTTCCAGCACCGTGTCGGCGTTGTACTCGATCAGTTCGAGCTGTTCCTGCGTTGCATGACAGTAGGTGGGCACCTTTCGCGTGATATAGGCAGGCGCATTGGATTTTGCACTGGCTCTAGCCGCTCGTTTTGCCTCGCGCCCACCTGCCCTTCTTCTTTTGCTACCGGCCACTGAACAATCTCAAGGTTGATTAGAATTACGGTTAAGTATTGGACGAATGCAGATCTGCGGCAATGGGCTGGGCGACAGTCTGCATCAATACCGCGCCAATGCACTCTGTAAACGGCTTTGCGCTGTGTTGAAAACAGTGTTTCAGAAGTTTGCAGTTGGCTGTCTATTAATCAAGGTCACAAACCGTTGTTTTTGTTATTATTTGGCGTATTAGTGTGAGATGTAGTTTCGTTGCGGAAAATGCCTGCAAATCCGGCTCCCCTGCGCGATCCGGCCAACATGCGAGTAGCAGTCCGTTGGCAGACTACATCATGCAATATGCCGAGAATTCAGCGAAAATCGCTGCTATCCGGCATCTGAACCTCCCATAAGAACCTATACTACTTACTTTGCATTCTGCTGCACGCGGTGACAGGAAATCCCATGGCAAATCCCCCAGACAACAAAGACAACGATAAAAGCGTTAAAAGTGATCGCAATCTGGCGCGGCCAGCCGGTGTGAGCCCACCACCACTGCCCACACCGGATAAGTCAACACAACCGACTGCCGCGGACAACAACCGGACACCCAGCACTGCTAATCTGGCCGCAGGCAATGCCAAAGCGAATGGAAATTCCAGCCCGGACAAAAGCACCCCCAAATCTACCCCGGCGCAAAGCGAAGTGCCGGGAAAGACAGAAGTCAAATCCGCCAGTGGCAGCATCGCAAACACAAGACCGCCCGTCGGATCAGCCCCGGCGACAACCACCACCCGAGCCACAGCCCCGTCGGCCGCCAGCCCGTCACCCGCTAACCGGCAGATCAAGCCACCACCGGTTCCAGCCGCCGGCAAGACTGACTCTGGAAATAAATCAGCCCCGGCGGACGCTTCAGCGCCACCGGTAAGAAGGTCCAGGCTGGAGAGACCGATAGAGCCGACCCGTGCCCCGGCCGCCGCGGCGCCTACCAGACAAAGGCCCTCACGTCCGCTGACCAGAACACAGGGTGAAACAACCTCTCCGGCGCGTACAGAATTACCGCCACGACGTCCAGCAGAGCCTGTTTCAAGAACCGCCAGCACCACACGTACACCAGAGGGCAGCCTTCCTCGAAGGCCCGAAAGTACTGCCGGCCGTACAGAGTACAGAGCAACACGACAATCTGAACCCGCTCGATCAATCACCAGACCGGCAGCGAAAAGTGAATCGACAACACGCACCTCTGCAACCCGGGCCCCGATGGCGGAACGCCCGGCCGGCGCCACCTCCGCGCTGCCACCGCCGGTCAGCAAACAAGACCCTGTGATCGCCGTACCCGGCCAACCGGAATTGTCTGCGCAAGATGCAGACAAACCAGTGGCCGTTCCATCGGATGCAGCAAAACCTCAACGCAACATAAAAACTGATCCGGACACCGGACGACGATTGACACGCCCGGTAGGGCCTCCGCACGGGCATCCGGACAGACGCCACATGGAACCGGTTGTCGCCAAAGGTACCTATATTCCACCACAAGGTGGCAGACCGGCAGATCGACATATGGAACGTGGCGATCGCACATTTGCCGGGCCTGCAGCAGCACGTCGACCGGCAGGAAGACCAAGACGCCGTATGAAACCACCCGTCGGCGCTAATCCGGTAGGCAGATTTCTGAATCGCCCGGCACCGGTGGCAGCGCCACTGGATCCGGCGGCGACTTCATCCGGCAGTAGCTGGGGTCCGTTGCTCCTGGGTCTGTTGTTACTTTGCGCTGTAGGCTGGCTGGCAGTTGACCACTACACGCCGAATATCCAGGAAGATCTGCTGCAACGCAGCCGGGCCAGCCTTGACAACGCCGGGCTGGCCGACAGCGCAGATGTCACCATAGACGGGCGCAACATTACACTTGTTGGCAACGTGCAAAACCAGCAGCAGTCAGATCTTGCAGAGGAGGCGGTATCTAAAACCTTCGGAGTGAGATCAGTAACTAATGATCTGACCATCGGAGATTCCCCGGTTGCGGTTGCAACGGCGGGTCGCAAAGCACCTTCATTCTCGGTTTCTACAACCGCAGACGGCATCACGTTAGCAGGCGCAGTATCCGATCAGAAATTTTCAGACGCGCTGAACAATGCAGCTATTGAGCAGTTCGGTGATTCATCAGTCACCAACGATCTGCAAATTGACGCGGATGCGACCAACCCAGGGTGGGCGGCAGCAGTGGGCACACTGATGCCTGAACTCAACACCATTGATAACGGAGCACTGTCCATTGCCGATGGCACCATGACGATTTCCGGCACCGCAGACAATGCTGAATCAAAAGCCGCTATCGAAGAAAAAGCAAACAGTTTACTGGGCACCCAGCTGAACATTGTCAACCAGATTGAAGCGCCGGAACCCTCGGCCCCGTCACTGCCGGCATTCGCCTCCGTCAGCGAAACCCAAAGCGAAGTAACACTCAACGGGTTCATGTCGGCTGAAGGGGCTGCATCTATTGCACAGGCTTATGAATCAACCGGCAAAGCAGTTATCAACAACATCTCTGTCAACGAGTTGGCTGAAACCCCTCAATGGGCAAGCAATTTCACCGGTGCACTCGATGCTATGCAAGGTGTATCAGATGGCAAACTGACTATCGCCCGCTCCGGCAACCTGAAACTGCAGGGCACAGTAGAAACCGATGAACAAAAAGACTTGATAGGTCAGCAGGTCGCAGAGTTGTTTGGTGAGAACACGCAGATCAGCAATGAGATAGCGGTTGTAGCGCCTCCGGTTGTCCCGACCCTGACACCATTTGCTTCAGTCAGACAGAACGCGGACTCCATCAGTGTGAGTGGTTTGTTGCCACCCGATGCTGCTGAGCAACTTCTGCGAGGCTTGGCGCCGAGTGGAAAAACAGTTGCAGACAACATCACTGTCGATGAACGTGTTATACAGCCTGAATGGGTAGATGCACTGGGCAAGTCAGTAGAGCGAATGGCCTCTATTGATAACAGCAGCATTAATATCGCCAGCAACGGCACACTGACACTGAAAGGCGATGCAAAAACCGAACAAACCAAACAGTTCACGTCAATAAGCCTGAGAACGCTTTTTGGCAACACGGTAAACGTGCAAAATGACATTGCCGTCGCCCCTGTTGTACCACCCCCGGTTGTTCCGGACATGACACCATTCATTTCTGTGCAGCAATCACCCGAGTCCATCACGCTGCGAGGCTTGCTACCAGTGCAAAGTGCTGAAGAGATCGTGAAAGCGCTGTCCGGCGACGGCCGAAAGGTCATTAATAACGCCACGACAGACGAACGTGTGATGCAGCCTGAGTGGGCATCGGTACTCCCCGAAGCGCTGGAACGCCTCGGATCTGTCGACAATGCCGGCATCAATATCGCCAGCGATGGCACGCTCAGCCTCACCGGCGAAGCAGAGACACAACAGGCAAAACAGTTCACTGCTATCAATATCGGCACACTGTTCGGCAACTCTGTGAGCTTGCGCAACGACATTAACGTGAAAACTCCCACAATACCGGAGCCTCCCAAACCGGATATTCTGTCCTTGCTGGGAGAGCTGGATTTATCCAGCATACGTTTCAGAACAAACAGCGCAGAGCTTAATGACGACAGCCTGGAAGTACTGAATCAAGTGGTCGAGGTACTGAATTTGAGCGATGAGGCTCGAGTCCTTATCGCTGGTCACACAGACTCACGTGGAAATACAGACTATAACTTTAGTCTGAGCGCCGAACGAGCTAATGCAGTGCAGCAATACTTAATCAATCGCGGTATCCCGGCAGAACGTTTGACTGCACAAGGTTATGGACCCACCCAGCCCATTGCCTCAAACGATACTGCTACAGGCCGGGCACTCAATCGACGTATTGAGATACAACTTATCGGAGAATAGGAAATGAACACCTACGTAATGGGCGAGATCGCCACATTGCTGGTCATCTCGGTACTTGCGGGTATGCTAATAGGCTGGTGTATCAAGAGCCTGTTTGCCGGACGTAACGAGAAAAAAGTACGCAATTTTGTAGCTCGCGACATTGACGAAGCGCAGGCGGATGTCGAGAGCCTGCGCGCAAAACTCAGCCGCAAAGAAGAACAACTGATCACCTCCAATCAGGAGTTGCAAAAACTGCGCGGCCGCGACCTCTCAATGAAGGCAGGCAATACCTCTCAAATCGATGAAATAAACAAGCTCAAAAATGAGCTTGCAGTGGCACGTCAGTCACTGGATAGAAATCGCACCGAGTTTAACAGCTATCGAAATGACAGCCAGAAAGAGGTCCAGGGTTTAAATAATCAACTGGCACGTTTCACTGCCGGCGGACCTGTCTATGATGAACGCATGAGTGAGGCCGGCGAAACCATATCGGCACTACGCAATGCTACTCGTGAGAATGACCGCGTTATTGACAGCCTGCGTGCCAGAGTGAAAGAAGCTGACAGCACGGTTGAAAATCTGCGAAATCAATTGCGAACAAAAGAAGCCTCGGTGAACGAACTCGAGCAGGCACAGCAAAACGTCGATGCTACTGTCGGCAAACTCAATACCCAGCTTCACGAAACCACAGCTCAGCGGGATCAGCTTCAACGCGATTACGACATTACTCTTGCCAACAAAAACGCCGAAATCGGCAAGCTGCAAACCAGACTCGAAGAGTTGGGTAAGACGCAAACCGAGCTCAAACAAACTGAACACGAGCTCAATAAGCAGCGAACGCTGGCAACAGAAAACGCCGATCGCTCGCAACAGCAGATTGCGGAACTTAAACAGGCTGTCTCTCAAAAAGATGCAGAACATGCAGCTCAGCTGAAAGAACATAAAAGCCTGCAAAGCGAAATTGCCCGGCTCCAGGCTGACAAGCAACGACTGTCTGCTTCGGCAAACAATGAACTGCAAAAGGTTAAGCAGCAGTTCGTACACACACAGGAAAAACTGCAGACCGTTCAGGGTGAGCACAACAAAACCCTGGAACAACTGCGCTCTGCCAATTCGTTGCAAACCCAGGTCGAAAATAAATCTGCTGAAGTCGTTGCACTGAACGATATGTTGCGCAACGTCAGTAACAAACGCAACGAATTGCAAGCTCAAGTTCGATCAATGGAGTCACAGCTTCAGCTGACCGAACAACAACGGGCTGAACAGCAGGCATCACAGAAAAAGCTTGTGGAACTGACCAAACTGCTGCACCAGCGTGACACCACGATCGCCAAGCTTAAAAAGGAGTTCGATGAGGTTGCTCAAAGCCGCAACCAGCTGGGTATTGAATTGGGTGATCTGCAAAGCCGCACCGAAGAAGTTAAAACCAGAATCAAGACCGAATCCGAACAGCAGATCACTCAGCTGGCAACAGCATTGAAGGATCGCGACCAGTCATTCGACAAGCTGCGCCAGGATATGGATCAAATGACGGTGAGCCGCGACCGACTTACGGCTGAACTAAACAAACTGCAAACCCGTGGGGCTGAGCTGGAGAATTTTAAGTCCGACATGCAAACAGCGGTTGCCAACCGCGACTCCGAACTCGAACAGCGAACACAGGCGTATCAGAAACTTCAATCTGAATTCACCAGCCTTTCAAAGATCAGGGACGACTACGAAACCAGAATCGACAGTTTAAAAAATGAAATACAAACCCAGGCGCAACGGTTAAAAGAACAGGAAGAAACCAGCCGGCAGGAAATCGACAGCCTGCGTCCGCAAATTTCTGATTTGCGTGCGAAGCTTTCATTAGCCGACAGCGAGAATCAGAAAATCCGCTCTGAATTGTCAGAAGCAGCTTCACTGAAACTGGCGTTGACCGAAAAAGACGCTGCGATACAGAAACTGCAAATCGATGTTCAGGACGCAAAATTGTCCGGATCGGGGTCAGACGAAAAAACGCTCGGGAAAATAGACAGCCTTACTGAAGCCCTGCGTGCTCGTGACGAGGAAATTTCCAGACTTAACTCAGCAATAACAGAAAACCGCCTGGCCTCTAAACAAAGCCAGTCGGATGCGACTTTGCTGAAACAGGAAATAGATTCTCAGCAAAAACTGATCAAGGATCTGGAAGAGCGATCAGAAAGTACATTGGAGTTGCATAAAAAGATCGCCGCGCAATCAACTGAGATAGAAGAGCTCAGAGCTCGTTTATATCAGGGTGAAGCCACTGAGACACCTTCAGACGCAGCTGGCAAAAACGAAGTTCAGGCATTGCGTGCACAGCTGGCAGAAAAATCTACAGCCTACGATACCCTGAATAAACAGCTACAGCAGGTAAACAGCAAATTTCAGGCAAGCCAGCCGAAACAGGCTGCCGCAACTGCTGCCAGCACGCCTTCCCCTGCCAAAGATCAGGTGGTGGCAAACGGCAACTCGTCAACAAAACCCAGAGTATTTGTACGCCCCGACCAGTCTCAGGCAACAACGGACGCGCTTGCCGGCGTTTCAAGCATGAATACTCAAAAGCGTGTGGCTTATACCCGCGACGGTTATCGCATAAAACATACTGACGGACGCGACAACCTTGGTTTGCTGCCCGGCATTTCCAAAAGAACAGAGCTCGAGCTGAACAAGCACGGAGTCTCTGATTTTGAGCAGATCACGTTATGGGGCAAGCGCGAAGTGCTTCACTTTGCTGAACGCTCCGGCATTGCTCCGTCGCAGGCCGAAAGCTACGATTGGCCGAAACTGGCAGGCGAGATACTAAGAGGCACGTACCGCCGCGATGAATACCTCGAAAGCGACAGCAAATAATCATCGCGACCGACCCGTCGCCACTAAAAAATCCAGCCCGGCCTGTGCCGGGCTTTTTTTTGTCCTGAAACGGCAATCAGCCGCGCAACAGAGATGTGGCAGCTAAAGGGCAGTACGATAACCCGTGCGTCGGTTGTATTATCCCCACTTCACCAAATCAAGTTAATGGAGATCGCTGTGGCGACCAAAGTAAGTTCCTGGAACGAGTTTGATCCGCTAAAACATGTGATTGTCGGGCGCGCTGACCACACTTGTATCCCTCCGTCAGAGCCAGCCACAGAAGCCAAAGTGCCTGAAGACAGTGACATGCGTGGTATGTGGGGACCTCGCCCTCTAGAAACCGTAGAACGCGCCAACGAACAGCTGGATGCACTCGCCAGCCTGCTCGAAAGCCGGGGCATCATCGTAGACAGGCCAACCCCGATTCAGTGGAATCAGGCAGTCGTCACCCCTGACTTCAGCACTGGCTCTATGTTTGGCTGTATGCCACCTCGAGACGTGCTTCTGACTGTAGGACCAGAGATTCTTTGTGCCCCCATGTCTTTTCGCTGCCGCTACTTTGAATACCTTGCCTACCACCCGTTAATGCAAAAGTACTTTGACGAAGATCCCGACTTTAAATGGGAGCAGGCGCCACGACCACGATTATCAGAAGACTCCTACAAAGCCGGTTATTTCGATGAAATAACAATTGAAGAGAGGCTTTCCAGAACGGCAGCGCTCGATTTTGTCACTACCGAGCATGAACCCTTGTTTGACGCTGCAGATGTAATGCGGCTGGGAAAAGACCTCTTCTGTCAGCATGGATTAACGACCAACCGGCGCGGGATGCAATGGCTGCAACGCCACTTCCCCGATCATCGCATCCACTCCGTTAATTTTCCGGGAGATCCGTATCCGATTCATATCGATGCGACCTTCGTCCCGCTGCGGCCGGGCACTATTATCAACAATCCAAACAGACCGCTGCCCGATGCACAGAGGAAGATTTTCAATGACAACGACTGGGAAATTATCGACGCCGCGGCACCGGTTCACAACTCTCCACCGCCGCTTTGTTACTCCAGTGTCTGGCTGTCAATGAACTGTTTAGTTCTGGATCATAAAACTGTAGTCGTTGAAGCCAGCGAAACCAGACAGGCTGAGCAAATGGATAAGCTCGGCATGGAAGTACTGCCAATGCCGTTCCGCGATGCGTATCCGTTTGGTGGTGGCCTGCACTGCGCCACTGCTGATGTATATCGTGAAGGCAGTTGTGAAGACTACTTTCCAAAGCAGTCTGATACCACACGCATCAGCTAATCTGCGTACCTCATGATACTGCAGTGGTTATTGACACTGCAGTATCATGAAAAACGGCTCCACCATTGGGATAACCGGGCTCGGCACTGATCAGGGTATTAACACCAAGCTCGTTCTCAAAAGCACTGTTTGGCCAGATGCTTTCCATGACCACAGTACCCTGCTGTATCCCTTCGTACTGTTTCACATGTGCGATGATTGAGCCGCATTGACTGCTTATTGTTATCTTTTGACCATCGTTCACTGCACAGATCAGCATATCATTACCATGCATGAGTAAAGTCGGCCTGCGCTCAAGCTTTACCGACGTCGGTGTTTCAGTAAATGAGGTATTGAGAAACTGCCTTGCCGGTGCTGCCACCAGTCTGTAAGGATAGCGATCAGTGCGCTCATCTGTAACAGCCCAATGATCGGGATATCGCGGCATGCCCTGATGCCTTGGGCCAAGTTGTTCCCACGCCGGCTCAAAATGGAACTTCTTGTCATCAGTACCGAACCCGCTGATAAAATTAGACTCTTCAAACGGCAGCGCACAATCCAACCAGCGCTGCTCATATAAAGATTGAGCATCCGGCAGACCGGAACGTGTTAACGCATCGTCGCAAAGCTCCCAGGCCGACATACCAAACCCCGGATGCTCCAGCCCGAGCCTTTTTGCCAGCGCACACAGCACGTCGTGATTACTACGGCATTGTGCATAGGGCTCAATTATTTTGCGGGTCATCTGCATATAGGTATGACCACTGGCAACATACAGATCATCGTGTTCGGCAAACATAGTTGCCGGCAGAACGATATCGGCATATTCAGCAGTATCGGTCATAAACTGTTCATGCACACAGACAAACAAATCTGCCCGCTGCAAACCCTGTTTCACCTTATATGTTTCAGGTGCCACTACTACCGGGTTGGTGTTCTGCACAAACAACGCGTCAACCGGCGGACCACCCTGCAAATCAAGCGGGTTGCCGGTAAGTACATCACCAATGCGTGACTGATCGAACACACGTACCGACGGATCACGGCAATCGCTGCCTTCAATGAGTGTTTTATCAACCGTATATAACTGCCCGTTACTGTAGAGAGCTCCACCGCCCTGCTCTTTCCAGGCACCGGTTAACGCAGGTAAACAAGTCACTGCATGCATGTTTACCGATCCATTTCTGCTACGTGAGAATCCATAGCCGGTGCGAATAAAACTCTTTTTCGTTGAGCCGTATAGCCTTGCAAAATCGACAATCTCATTCACGCTTAGACCGGTAATATCTGCTGCCCATTGCGGAGTTTTCTGGAGCAGGTGATGTTTTACACCATCAGAGAAATCGGTCTGTGATTTCAGGAATTCTTTGTCAACCAGGTCTTCTTGCAACAGCACATGCATCACCGCGCAGGCAAGTGCACCGTCAGTTCCCGGCCTCAACATCAGATGTGAATCCGCTTTTTTCGCAGTGCCGGTGAGATAGGGATCAATGACCACCAGCCTGGCACCGCGTTTTCTGGCGATCGAAATGTGATGCATCAGATTCACCTGCGTATTGACCGGGTTGCCGCCCCACACTACGATCAATTCACTGTCAGCAACGCTTCGGGAATCCGAACCGCGCTTAACGCCGGTACCGGCAATCCAGCCCGCATCGGCCAATGTGGTACAAAACGTTGAATGCTGTTGCGAGGTACCTAGACAATTACGCAGCCGATCCAGCCCGTCGCGTTGCACCAGCCCCATGGTACCGGCGTAGTGATACGGCCAGATGGACTGAGCACCTGATTCACGAATCACACGTTGAAAGTTGTCTGCCACCTCATCGAGCGCATCCTCCCAGCTGACCGCCTCAAACTCTCCTTTACCGGCAGACTTTTTATTCCGTCTCCTGAGTGGTTGCGCAAGCCTGTGCGGGTGATGAATACGCTCAGCGTAACGTGCGACTTTTGCACACACTACTCCGGCGGTATAGGAATTATCAGCACCGTAGATGCGACCGATAGTGCGTTCGTCTAACTTTTCAATCGAAAGTGCACAGGTACTAGGACAATCGTGCGGACAGGCAGATTGAACCCGAACTTTGGTGTTATCTTGCATAAATATCCCGTAAACCGATTGCCACAATGTGTTGGACCGGCAAATTGCCAGATATGATAGGGTAACGGAATGATCCGACTGTGCAGCACAGCACCTGTACTGTGCATCAACGAACCCGATCAACAGTTATCAACTATACGAAAGAAACCCGGCCCTTTACCAGTCGACGGGGCGACACACCGCGTAAGCGTGATCATCAAACCCGTAATACTGAATGTAAACCATGAACAACGACGAAATTATTTACAGCATTAGCAATAACATTGCGACAGTCACGCTCAACAGGCCCCAGGCTCGCAACGCGCTAACATTTGAGATGTACGACAAGCTAGCGGAAATTGCCGATTCTCTTATCGCCGATCACAGCGGTATTTCAGCGCTGATATTCACCGGCGCCGGTGAAAAAGCTTTTGCTGCGGGTACCGATATTTCTAAATTTCGCGATCTGAACACCGATCAGGACGCACTGGCTTATGAACAAAGAATGGACAGAGTCCTCGGGAGCATAGAATCCATTCCGATCCCGACCATTGCAGCCATCAAAGGCGCATGCACCGGTGGCGGAGCGGCAATTGCGGCCTGTTGTGATCTGCGCATCGCATCTGCGGATATGAAGTTCGGATTCCCGATTGCCAGAACCCTGGGCAACTGCCTGTCAGTCGGCAATCTTTCGAGGCTATGCCATCTTATCGGTGCTGCAAAAACACGGGAGCTGATATTTACCTCAAAACTGGTCACAGCCGAAGAAGCAGAAAAACTCGGCCTGGTCACCGAAATTGTAGAAGACGTACAGGCACGCTCTATCGAGCTTGCCAATCAGCTGAAAGAGTTTGCCCCGTTAACCCTGAGCAGCACCAAAGAGGCTATGCGCAGGTTGCGTGAGCACGCAGCCGGGGTCGATGATAGCGATCTAATCATCCGGTGTTATACGAGTGATGACTTTAAAGAAGGCCTTGAGGCATTTCTGGCAAAACGTAAGCCGAACTGGCAGGGGCACTAGCGGGTTAAATCGTAAGATCATTGGCATCCAGGTCGACTACAACAGGCGCCTGATGATAGGTTTGCATGTAAATCAGCAGAGCCTGCGCTGATAATGTAGTCGTCATGCTGTTGTCACACGGGTGAAAATGCAACGGGTGTTTTTCGAGAAGAGCTTTGTCCAGCACCGCCGTTACTGCTTTTTCCTTGTCATTAATTACCGCCAGTGGAGTGACCGCCCCGGGTATCACGCCAAGATAATGCATTAAACGTTGTTCACTGGCAAAACTCGGCTTTCCTATTTCCAACTGTTGCCCCAGCGCTTTCAGATCGACAGTACGATGCTCGAGCAAAGTAACCACGATCATCCGGCCTTTGCGGTTTCGCAAAAACAGATTCTTTGAATATCCGCCGGGCACACCGTCGCGCATTGCCATCGAGTCGGCCACGGTTCTCATTGGTGCATGCTGAATAGTGCTATGGGTAATACCCAGCTCATCCAGCGCAGCAAAGACTTGTTCCGGAGTGGCGGGCGGTTCACCGTTTAACAGGCGTCTTTCTATTTCGGTATCTGCCATATCAAAAGAATTTACACTGGGTTAAGAAAGATTGATCAGCTGGCAGCGTATCGCTTTTCAAGCACTTCATAAACCGCGCGTATGCCCATTGCTTCCCCACCGATCGGTCGACCTGCCCGCTTACGATTGTTCCAGGCCATGATGTCAAAGTGCAGCCAGGGAATGTTGTCTGGTACAAAATTCTGCAGGTATAGCGCTGCAGTCGTGGCCCCGCCAAATGGTGTGCTGGCACTGTTGACAGTATCAGCCACATGGCTTTCAAGCAGCGAACGATAACCTTTGTGCAGTGGCAGCTCCCAGGTCGGATCATCAACTGTCTCACCGGCAGTTCGTACTTCTTCAGCCAGAGGTCGATTGTTGCAAAAGAAAGCCGAAATCTCCGTACCGACTGCCACCCTTGCGGCACCCGTCAGTGTCGCATAGTCAATCAACAGATCGGGTTTGCTTTCACAGGCTTCGGTCAGTGCATCACATAAAACCAGGCGTCCCTCCGCATCGGTATTGTCTATTTCGACGGTAACACCACTGCGGGTTTTTATCACATCGCCCGGGCGATAACTGTTGCCGGCAATTGCATTTTCGGCTGCGGGTATTAACACTCGCAGTCTGATTGGAAGCTCAAGCGACATTATCAGCTGTGCCAGACCAATCACCTGTGCAGCACCACCCATGTCTTTTTTCATGGTTCGCATACCGGCAGCCGGCTTTATATCCAAGCCTCCACTGTCGAAACAAATCCCTTTACCCACCAGCGTCACACAAGGGTTACCGGCATCGCCCCAGTTAAGCTCTATGAGTCGAGGCTGGTTAATACTGGCACGACCGACTGTGTATATGCTGGGATAATTGGCTGACAGTAGATCATCACCGACAATCTCATCGTACACACCTGCATAGGTTTGAGCCAGTTCCGCAACTACGGCAGACAGATGTTGCGGCATCATGTCTTCCGCAGGCGTGTTAATTAAATCCCTTGCACGTGAGCACGCCGCGACCATGCTATGAATTCGCGGATGATCGGATGAGTTCGGGAGCTTTAAGCGAGCTTCAATAGCTTTACATTTTTTATATCGATCAAATTGATAGCAGCCCAGTCCCCAGCCGATCGCCAGTGACTCGAGTCTGGATTTAACCCCTGTCCCTTCCAGTGTATAGACACCCGGCGGAAGCCTGGCCGGGAGATCGGCAATTGCATAGTAGTTATCCAGATTGCACACACCATAAACCATCTTTTCGATACCCCCGTCGACAGCAGGGACTGCCAACAGCTGGCCGGTTTTTCCGGTGAAGTGGTTTTGTTCAAGCCAATGCTTCTGCGCATCATTCAGCTTATTGAAAAATCTGTTGAAACTACTGGAAGAAACCAGCGTCACGGGGACGGAAGCTTCTTTACCGCCATAGATAAACGGGTCAATCATTCAGAGCAACACTGTTAGGTAATTAATAGTAATTGTAGACCGGAAATCCCGAACACGCGGTGCAAAGCCTATCAGACGCATACATAAACCGGCCGCAATGACAAAACCTGTGTTGCCGCCTCAGCGCACCATAGCCTGGTCAATTAGAGCGGGCGGCATTCTCCGGCAGCCAGGTTGCCAGCTCCGGCCATATAACCAGTATCGCTACCATCAAAATCATCAGTAACACCATCGGTATAGCAGTCTTGGCGATGTAGGAAATTTCGTGGTTGGTCATGCCCTGCAACACAAACAGATTAAAGCCTATCGGCGGTGTTACCTGTGCCATTTCAACCACAACGACCACGAATATGCCGAACCAGATGACATCTATTCCAGCCTGGCGGATCATTGGTTCAACGATAGCCATGGTCAACACGACGGACGATATACCATCGAGGAACATACCCAGAATAATGTAGAAAAAGGTCAGCGCGATAATCAGAACCAGTGGTGACAGGTTCATACCGTCTATCCAGCCAGCCAAAGCACGAGGCAAGCCGGTAAAACCCATGGCCAGTGACAGAAACGCTGCCCCCATGAGTATCAACGCTATCATGGCAGAAGTGCGAGTCGCTCCCATCAGGCTCGATGTAAAAGTCTGCCAGTTGAGTGAGCGCTGTATTGCCGCCAGCAACAGGGCGCCAATAACACCAACAGCTGCCGCTTCGGTCGCCGTTGCCCAGCCGAAGTACATAGAACCAATGACGATAAATACCAGTGCAAGCACAGGTATTAAAAAACGGCTCTCGCGTAACATTTGCGTAAAGCTCATAGAAGGTTCAGGTTGCGGACGCTGACCGGGTTTGAAGAAATGCCAGCAGATAATGTAAGCCATAAACAAACCGGCAAGCACCAGCCCCGGCAGTATGCCTGCCATGAATAACTTGGTAATACTCTCGTTGATGGTCACCCCGTAGACAATCAAAGTCAGCGATGGAGGAATCATCAGCCCGAGTGTCGCAGCACCGGCAAGCGTGCCGATGATCATGTACTCCGGATACCCTCGCGAGCGCAGTTCAGGGATCGACATTTTGCCGACTGTCGTCAGCGTTGCCGCAGACGAGCCGGACACGGCCGCAAACAGGGTGCAACCGGCTATGTTGGTATGGAGCAATCCTCCGGGCAGCCATCTCATCCAGGGAGCCAGCCCGCGAAACATATCTTCGGATAAACGGGTGCGATACAGGATCTCCCCCATCCAGATAAACATCGGCAGTGCAGTCAGTGTCCAGCTACTGGAACTGGTCCAGATAGTGGTAATCATTGCATCGCCGGCCGGACGCGATGTAAACAACTCCATACCGACCCAGGCCACACCCATTAACGCCAGGCCTATCCATACCGAACAACCCAGCAAAGTAAATAGTACAAACAGGAATATCAGCGTGGCATAGAACTCGGTCATTCGACTTTCTCCACCTTGATGGCACTTTCGCCGTTCACAACCAGCCGGGTCAGGTTATCCCACAATGCGATTGCCAGTAGAACCGACCCGATAGACATTGACAATTGCGGCAGCCACATTGGCGTATAGACCCATTCAGTGCCTGACTGCGCCCACATCTCACTCCATTTTGACGGTGCACTTCCGATCATTTTCACAACAGTAAGTAACTGTTCCGGTACCTGATCAAGCCCCTGCGTTCGATCATTCAGCATTTCAGAAAACAAATTGGTTTTGATGGCGAAGCGGGCAAAGTAAGTGGCTGTTAATGATGCAACAAACATAGCGAACGCATTGAGCCAGAAGCGGGTGTGATGGTTTAAGTTCAATAGAATGGACACCCTGATATGAGCCCCCCGGTTCAACGCGTGAGCCAGCGCAAAGAACGAGGTCGCTGCCATTGCATAACCTGCATAGTCTGTAGAGCCCGGAAACTTGAACTCAAACCAGCGCGCCAGCATCTGAACAACAATAATCGCGAGTATCGACACCATGAACATCGCCGCGATCACACCGGAAAGATCATAGACTTTGTTCAGTACTGCCCAGACAGGTTTCAACAGGGTTCCAGCTACCCCTTTGCAGGTCGCACAGAACACCACCAGGAGCGAAGGCAGTACAAATAGCCAGAACCATAATGGCAAACCAAGAAAAGGCTTCCAGTCCATATTTTCTATTCGTCAGAGATAAGCGGCGAGCGGACTCCGGATGGAGTCCGCAACAACGTAAATGATCACAACGCAGAATTCTTCACGGCAGCCAAAATCTTTGCTACCGCGAAGATGCTTAACAATAGAGGTTAGTTACCCTGATAGGCGTCAATGATCTGCTGACCATTGTCACCCACCTGTGACAACCACTCAGCCTGCATTTTTGCACCGATTTCCTGTAGCTCAGCCAGGAATTCCGGACCGGCGTCAGTGACAGTCATACCGTTAGCCGCGAGTTGCTCGAAGTACCAGTCTGACAGCTCGGCAGATTTTGCAGTGCATGAAGCGCCTGTTTCATCGGCAGCTTTTTGTAAGGCAGCCTGTGTATCGCCATCGAGTCCTTCCCAGACGCCCTTATTAACCATCACATAGTTTCTTGGCAGCCACGCATTCACTTTGTAGTAGTGACTCAGGTGTTCCCACACTTTACGATCATAGCCGGTCGAACCTGATGAAATAAAGCCGTCAGCCACACCGGTAGCCAGTGCTTGTGTCAGCTCAGCAGCTTCTATTTGAACCGGTGTACCACCGAGCGATTCGATGACTGTCGCTGTCGCTGCATTGTATGAACGCAATTTCATGCCTTTTACATCAGCACTCGAACTGACTTCACCTTTGAAGTAGAAACCCTGACCTGGCCAGGGACAGGTGTATAGCGCTACCAGATTCATATCAGCCAGAGTTGCATTGACGGTATCACGAGCAGCTTCCCACAACTTCGCAGAGTCTTCGTAGGTGGTTGCAAGAAAAGGCTGGTTGTCCCAGTTAAGCAATGGCTCTTCGTTGGCATGCGCTGACATAATACGCTCACCGATCGGTGCCTGACCGGTTTGAATGGCTCGCTTAATATCTGCACCGCCAAACAACGATCCACCCGGGTGAACCGTAATTTCCAGATCACCATTTGTGTATTCCTTGACCTTGTCTGCAAACATAACTCCATGTTCAGAGTGATAGTTTGTTGCAGCATAGGCCATGGGCATATCCCATTTTTCGGCCAGGGCATTGCCCGCAAACATTGTCATCGCTGCTGCGGCCAGCGTGGTTAGTTTATTGAGTTTCACTTGCTATAGTCTCCGTGCTGTTAATTGCATTGACAGGTCTGCGCTGGCCAACTTGCATTCTTGGTACAGCACAGCATCTGTGTAACCCGGCCGCCTTGTGAAACCAAAACGGCCTGAAAATATCAACCAGCTATTACTGATGTTACGGGCACGCCAATTGACTCGGTAGTCGCTGACATACCTTCACCTCGCTCGATGTTCTTTTTAAAAACTAAAGCCGAATACCAGCTCTGAGCGCTATAACGCCACGCAGCTCCGAGCGAGCCCTTTGATAGAACCGGAGTGACAGCATACCACGACAATACTGAAATCCAACGGCGAAAACACGCCGTCCACACCGACTCAGTCAGGACCGCTCATCATCATAATGAGCAAAAGTCTGGCGGTTTTTCATCATGATATATTCAGCGGCTGCGACCGGTGCAAAGGCCGGATCATCCTGTGGCAGAAGCTCCCGGGGGTCGACAGCGGCAAGCGGGTTGGGATCATAAAACATGGCTATCGAATACCTCGGCTCACTCGTGGTATTGCGCACACGATGGCGGGTTGACGGCAAACGGTTGTTAGACCATCGCTCAAGCAGATCGCCGATGTTGACCACCAGAGTTGAATCTTCAGGCGGGGCAGCTACCCACTCACCATCAGGAAACAGCACCTCAAGCCCGTTCGTTTCCTGAGAAAGCAACGTAATACAGCCGAAATCGCTATGTGGTGCTACACCGAACTGATCGGGGTGCGGCTCGGTAGGCGGATAGCGCAATAATTGGCCTCGCAGCATAGAGCGATTAAAGTAGGGCTCAAAAAACCGACTGTCCGCACCCAGCGCCACGGCGATAATTCGAAGCATGAGATCACCTATCGAAGCGATAAACGCTGAATACTCAAGCGCCGCTTCGCGAAAATCTGCAGACACCGGCCATTGGTTGAGGCCACACATCGGTACCTTTGCGAGCAGTTCCGGGTCGTCAGCGGCAAACTCCCTGCCCCAGAAAAACACTTCTTTTTGATCCGCTTTTCTGGCGCCGGACATCAGCGCTTCTCCCACCCCCAGATATCCGCGATTGTTTTGATCAATCGCAATTGCCCGTTTCTGTGCTGCAGGCAAGTCGAAAAACAGACGCTGTTCTCGTCGCAACCTCGCTACTGTGCTACCGTTTCGGGCGGCGTATTTGATATACAAAAAACCGCATTGCCTGGCACCTGCTGTGAACTGGCGAGCGGCAGCAGCTATGTCAATATCATCGGGCCTGGATAAATCCAGTACGGATATCACTCGCTTGGCGCACATTGGTTAAGCCTGTTGTTTCCAGCCGGTTTGCGGCATGTTACTGGCATGCCGTCGGTTCGTCTAACCTGGCTCGCGGCCCAACAGGCAAACGACGCGATAACAGGTCGGGGGCAATTACGCCTTCACCGGGATTGCTGTACAAAAAAAAGAATACCGGAATTTTCAAAAACGTATCGTCGGTAGAATGCCGGGTTGACCACAACCTTCACTAATTGCGTGTCACCTGCTATTAATTCGGCGGGTACAATAGTTGTGCAAACCGGCAACTACTGCGCTTTAATTTTCACACTGACTCATCGCTCCAGCCTACAAGACTTCACTTATGTCCGATGTTATTACACGCTTTCTTCAGGAAAAACCCTACATTCTTGCAGACGGTGCAACCGGCACAAACCTGTTCAGCATGGGGTTGCAAACCGGAGACGCGCCGGAGTTCTGGAATGCTGATTTTCCCGAAAAAGTAGTCAGCCACTATCAAAGCTTTATTGATGCCGGATCTGATCTGGTGCTGACCAACACCTTCGGAGGCAACCGCTACCGCTTGCAGCTGCATAACGGGCAGGACAGGGTAACCGAGCTCAACGAAAAAGCTGCACAGCTATTGCGTGCAACAGCTGATAAAGCAGACAGAACAGTGCTGGTGGCCGGAGATATCGGGCCGACTGGTGAAATTTTCGAACCGGCCGGTACACTGAGTCACGAAGCAGCCGCCGATGCATTTGCCGAGCAGGCACAAGCACTCGCTAACGGAGGTGCCGACCTGATCTGGATAGAAACCCTGTCGTCTCTGGAAGAGGCCAAAGCGGCATTTGCCGGGGCAAAAACTACCGGGCTTCCCATTATTTTTACCATGAGTATCGACACGAACGGCCGCACTATGATGGGTGTGACCGCAGCGGACATTATTAACCTTGCCGTAGATATGGTCCCCGAGCTCGTTGCCTGCGGCAGTAACTGCGGCGTCGGTGCAGCCGAACTGATAGCCGCTATGGTAAATATGAAAAACGCCTGTGAAAACACTGCTCAAAAGCCGGCGCTGGTGGCCAAGGCGAATTGTGGAATACCCGAATGGGTGGATGGGAAGATTGTCTATAACGGTACCCCGGAACTCATGGGTAACTATGCAAAGCTAGCGCTGGATTCCGGTGTACAGATTATCGGTGGCTGCTGCGGCACCACCCCTGAACATATCAGGACAATGAAAGCGGCACTGGATCAACATCAAGCCGGGCAGATGCCGACAATAGAAAGCATCGTCGGTACCCTTGGTGAAGTCTCTGCAGGCGCGCAGTCTCAATTGTTGGGAGATATGAGCGTGGCAGGTGGCTCAGTGTCCGGCGCGGCACCGCGCAGCAGAAGACGTCGTTCGAGAAAGTCAGGCAGCTGATGGCCTTCAGGTAGTCTGGGTATCTGCAACGACAGAACGAACCACTTCCGGAGCATTTTGCTTTCTGCCAAGATATACGTGACGAAAACTCACAAACAAATACAGACCGAACCAGGGCAGACCGGCTATTGCCACTACCAGTGCCAGCTCGCTAAATAAAAACAAGAAAAAGAATATAAAAAACGGAGTGTAACTGGCTACCACAACCACCAGGAAGTTAATACGTTCCCCTTGTTTGGCCAGTCGAACAGACTCCATGAACTTAAGGTTGGTAAATGCTAACAACGGTAGTAGAAACCACATTGTTGACACCATAATACCGATATACACGACAAACATACCTACAGTACCGGGGTAAAGCCACTGCAGAAACGAGATCGGAGCAACTTCAAAACTCCCTGCCAGCATCGAGTCAACCACAAACATCGTCGCTACTCTGGCTGCAATCACCCACATCAACACATAAAAAAGAGCCAGCAATAACATGGCGATAATACTATTGCTCAATGCCAGGTAACACCGGTTAAGTGACACAGGTTGTGACTCATCCACTGTACGGCCAAGCTCAATAAACACAATTAGTAACGCCTGACACAACAACAACCCGGCAAAGAAGGTCAGGTAGCTTGTCATTGACAGTAGGTGGCAAAGATAAAATATCAGCAAAGATAACAACGTAAACATGAAAGGTCGTCGACGGTATAGCCCCAGCGCCTGAACTGCCCAGGCCCAGACATCACTCACCTCTACCCGCTCAGGTTGTAATTGATCACTCATGGTCTTTGCATCGTAACAAATAGTTCACTGCTTCAATCATCAGCCTTGTATTAATCGGTCGACTTACCGGGTTATTTTTTGTTTTGACACCCAGCGGACATGCCTGTCTATCGATTCGTTATCGCGCAACTTATCTATCGAATTGAGTGTTTTGCCCAATGTCATTTCATCGAAGAGCTTATGCAATCCGCGATGGCAGGGCCGGCAAATGCTGATCCCGGCCTGCAGCTGCTCTCGAGTATAGTGTTTCCTGAAAAAGTTACGTCGATGGAGTTTGCGCGGGATCAAGTGGTGAAAAGTAAGCTGCGTCTGACGGCGACACAATTCACACCAACCGTGTTTCAATTTTTTCGACACAGCCTTGACAAGCCTTACAAGTCAGACAGCGCGTCTGGCAGGTCATGCATCGAACGTATCGTGACAGTTGCACCGGCAGACGGATGAGATTGTAGAGAGTCGTACAAAATCACCGGCATCCCGGCACTCAAAGCTGCCTGCACACCAACCGGACTATCTTCAATCACAACACAATCTGCAGCCGCGTAACCTTCAATTTCAGCGGCATGCAGAAATAAACCGGGATCCGGCTTCCAGTGACCTACATCGTAGGCACTGTAGTGGCGGGGACCGAAATAACTCGCCAGTCCCGTGAGCTTGAGTTCGTGCTCTATTTTTTTCAGTGGTGCGTTTGATACAACGAATCGAGGTTGCTGAATTTTCTCCAGCGCTTCAGGCACCCCGGAAACAGGTTGCAAATTTTCTGAAAAGTGCTGATAGGCCCGATTGCGGAACCGATCAGTAAACTGATCATTGAGCTGCACACCGTGCCGCAGCTGCAGGTCATCGAGCACCTTATAAAAGTTGTGTCCCTTATATCGCCTGAAAAGTGACTGCGCTTCTTCTTTCACACCTTCTTGCGCAAGCTCCGCAGACATGGCCTCACAGTTGAGCAGCTCACTATCTACCAGCGTACCGTCGCAATCAAAAAGCAGGCATCGAGGCATCGCCACGTCCCATGTAGAGAATATGACAACAGAGTCTGCGTATTGAGCGCCTGTATTGCAATACAGGCAACGGGCTAAACAGCTGCATTCAGGTCAGCGGTTGATACAACTCCGGGACTGTGAGGGTGGTGGTTGCCGGCCTGCTAATCAATCCAGCTCATTGGATGCGTAGTTTAGCGGGCAGCTCCAGCCGTAGGTTTGCAATTCCTGGTTCCATTCACGTCGCAATTCAAGATTATGGCAGCCGCCAAGCAACTGTGCTTTCAATGCACGAACCTCGGTAGCTGTGGTGTCTGACTGAGGACTTGTCTCATGGTATTGAATGAGAGCAAGCAAAGCGGCGACGGAGAGTTTTGCGTCACCGGTTGACCGGAAGTGCTGCTCTGCCTGATCGAGTTGTGTCTGCAGCCGGCTGAAAGCCTCATTCGGTTCGGGTTTGACGACATCAGAATCTAACGCCGGATCATTCAACACCGATATGGCCCGGGTTATTTCGTGAGCAAGGCATTGATCAAGGTCTTCGGAGGTTCGACACAGCCTGGCAAGGCCATTCCTGTACTCCTCAGCTGCGGCGGTGCTGATTTTATTGTCCGCGACCGCCTGCCCGGTCAGCTGGTTCATTTGATCGTATTTTTCAAGTAGCGACGGGTTGCCGCAGATCGACTGCTCCATTCCCGTAAAAGCGCGGGTGCAATTCAGCGATTGCGCATCAGCAGCCCCCGTGCCTAGAAGCATCAAGGCCGCAATGAGTATGGTTCTCACGCGTTTTATTCCCGAAATCTGGCGCAATGGTTGATTAATCCACCATTGCTTATGCCGTTTATAATCATTGTTTTTGGCAGCTGAGATTAACGGCCGGCCGGCTTCAAACTTCAGTGATACGATTTAGTGCTGTCCAGAACACAGAACTATACGTAAATTCAGCATATTTCCTTGAAATCAGCCTCTTCATCGCCTATATTCCGCTCCTCGCGAGAAGGCCTCATCAATCCCCACTACGTTCAGCTCCGTTCGGTACCGCGGATCCTTAGCGACAAGGGACGCGTCGAGACGCCGTTGTTCGAACGTCCTTCTAAACAGTTGTTTTGTAGAGAGTAGTTCGGCCCAGCGAACCAGGCTTTGTGTATTACGAAGGACTTATTCAGGTCGAGGTTGCACAGCTACCTGACCACTGGCAGAGAATGCCAGCGAGCGCACCGGTTTTATACCGGTGCTTTTCTATTTGAGAAACAAAAATGACTGACTTAACCAGCTACCGCAATATCGGGATATTCGCCCACGTAGACGCCGGAAAAACTACAACTACCGAGCGCATACTGAAACTGACTGGCAAGATTCACAAAATCGGTGAAGTACACGACGGTGCAGCGACCACTGACTTCATGGATCAGGAGCAGGAACGCGGAATTACTATTCAGTCTGCTGCAACTACCTGCTTCTGGAATGACCATCGCCTGAATATCATCGATACCCCGGGACACGTTGACTTCACTATCGAAGTTTATCGCTCACTGAAGGTACTCGACGGTGGTGTCGGCGTATTCTGCGGTTCAGGCGGTGTTGAACCACAGTCTGAAACCAACTGGCGCTATGCAAACGAATCCGGCGTGTCGCGAATTATTTTCGTGAACAAGCTCGATCGCCTGGGCGCAGACTTCTATCGAGTGGTTAAGCAGGTGGAAGACGTGCTGGGTGCAAACCCACTGGTCATGACACTGCCAATCGGCGAAGAAGACAACTTCTCCGGCGTTGTTGATTTGCTGACGCGTAAAGCATGGATCTGGGACGACTCCGGTGATCCGACCAAATACGAAGTCACTGATGTCCCCGAAGACATGACTGACCTTGTCGAAGAATATCGTGAAAAGTTAATCGAGACCGCAGTCGAGCAGAATGACGAAGCGATGGAAAAGTACCTCGAAGGCGAAGAGCCTGACATGGACACCATCAAGCAGTGCATTCGCCAGGGCACAATCGACCTCGCGTTCTTCCCGACTTTTTGCGGCAGCGCATTCAAGAACAAAGGCGTACAGAATGTACTGAACGCTGTCGTTGACTATCTGCCCAATCCGGTAGAAGTAAAGCCACAGCCTGAAGTAGATCTCGAAGGTAATGAAACCGGCGAATTCGCAATCGTGGATCCGGAAAAGCCTCTGCGAGCGCTGGCGTTCAAAATCATGGACGACCGCTACGGCGCGCTGACGTTTACCCGCATCTATACCGGCAAGCTGGAGAAAGGTACCACTATCCTTAATTCATTCACCGGTAAAACCGAGCGTATCGGGCGCATCGTTGAAATGCATGCTGACTCACGGGAAGAGCGCGATTCAGCACAGGCAGGCGACATCGTCGCGATCGTTGGCATGAAAAACGTGCAGACAGGCCACACCCTGTGCGACCCCAAGCATCCGGCAACGCTGGAGCCAATGGTATTCCCTGATCCTGTGATCTCTATTGCCGTGTCTCCTAAAGACAAAGCAGCCTCTGAAAAGATGGGTATTGCACTGAGTAAAATGGTTCAGGAAGATCCCTCTTTTCATGTTGAAACTGACGAAGAGAGCGGCGAGACCATTATCAAAGGCATGGGTGAACTACACCTGGATATCAAGGTCGACATCCTTAAGCGCACGCACTCGGTAGACGTGGAAGTCGGTAAGCCTCAGGTGGCCTATCGCGAAACCATCACTAAGCCAGTGGAAGATTCGTACACCCACAAGAAACAAACCGGTGGTTCTGGTCAGTTTGCGAGAATTGACTTCCAAATCGAACCGGCAGAGGTTGGCAGCGGGTTTAACTTCGAATCGAAGGTTACCGGTGGTAACGTTCCTCGCGAATACTGGCCTGCTGTCGAGAAGGGCTTCAAAACCAGTATCGAAAAAGGCGTACTGGCCGGCTATCCGTGCCTGGATTTCAAAGTGACGCTGATGGACGGTGCGTTCCACGCGGTCGATTCCTCGGCAGTAGCTTTCGAAATTGCATCCAAAGCGGCTTACCGCCAGTCAATGCCGAAGGCAGGTCCTCAGTTGCTAGAGCCCATCATGAAAGTAGATGTGTTCACACCGGAAGATCATGTCGGAGACGTTATTGGTGACTTGAATCGCCGTCGCGGCATGATTCAGGGTCAGGAAGCCGGTGCCACCGGCGTCCGGGTGAAAGCCGATGCGCCACTGAGTGAAATGTTCGGATATATCGGAGATCTGCGAACTATGACCTCTGGCCGTGGTCAATTTTCCATGGAGTTTTCTCATTACGCTCCTTGCCCGAACAATGTGGCGGAAGTCATCATTGCTCAGGCGGCAGAGCTCAAGAAAGCATCCTGATGAACGTTACAACGGCGGCAGATTATCTGCCGCCGTTCTGCCGGAAAAAATAATCCAGCGGGCGTACTGTCCACCATTACTGTGAATAGAAATTAGCGATGAAACTGATTCTTCCAATTTTGCTTGCTGTATTAGGTTCCACTGCACATGCTGCCGGTGATGCCGCAGCCGGTAAGTCTCAATCCGGCGTCTGCGCTGCCTGTCATGGCGCAAACGGTGTGAGCCCGATCCCTACCTACCCTAATCTGGCAGGCCAGAAAGAAGCTTACCTTCTGGCTCAGTTGAAAGCGTTTAAATCAGGTGAGCGCAAGGGAGCCAGTGCCGCGGTTATGGCACCGATGGCAGCTGGCCTGAGTGATCAGGCGATGATGGATCTGGCCGCCTATTACAGCTCTTTGGACGCAGCAAAGTAGCTGCCCAATAAACTAAATCAAGCCTGCACTCTGTTAAGAGTGCAGCAGTTTTACTTTATTCTGCAGATGCGGCATCTCGTTGCATTCTGGCTGCAACATACACCGCTTCAGTCCGGTTGCTCACCCCGAGCAGCTTAAAAGATGCAGATACATGTGCTTTGACAGTGTGCTCTGATATCTTCAATCTTTGTGCGATGACTTTGTTGGGCAACCCCTGCACCACCAGCAGCAACACTTCTCTTTGCCGGCGTGACAATCCCTGCAGTCCATGATGCGACAGCGGTTCCGGTGGACTGGCGCCCCTGGCCACACGCGAGTACTTTGACTGGCCGTGCTCCGCAAACGCTTCGGCAGGTAGGTAGGTACCACCGGCTGTGACCAGCTGAAGTGCCGCTGTTAACACGGCATATGTAGCGGTTTTAGGAATAAAACCCGCCGCACCCGCGTCGATGATTGAGCGTATCACTACCGGATCATCTTCAGCAGAAACGACGACAATTCTGGCATTTGAAAAATGACGCCGGATAGCGTCAAGCGCGACAAGCTCGGTCATGCCTGAAAGATAGAAATCCAGCAGGATCTAATCGACCGTTTCGCTTTCCTCTATTTTAAGCGCCGCTTCGCAACT